>CAXTVL010000102.1:0-8284 GCA_964247515.1 uncultured Acetobacteraceae bacterium
GGCCTGGAACACTGCGGCACCTCGGCGACGCTCGATCTGCGCGGGCCGAGGGCGATGCGGGCCTGATGGCGCGGGTCGCCTGCTTCACCAGCTTCACCTGCCTGTACCTGTCGCGCGCGCGGGTGCTGGCGCGCACGCTGCGGGCGGCGCATCCCGATTGGCACCTCTGCGCCGTGCTGGTCGACGCGCCACCGCCCGGCCTCGAACTCGCCCCCTTGCTCGCCCAATTCGACGAGACGATCGACCCTCGCGCGCTGGACCTGCCTTGCCTCGATGCCTGGCTGTTCGGCCACGAGCTCGTGGAAGCCTGCACCGCGGTCAAGGGGGCGGCGCTGCTGCGGCTGCTGGCCCAGGGCTGGGAGCGGGTGGTCTATCTCGACCCCGACATCGCGATCTTCCACGGCCTGTCCGAGATCGTGGGCCGCCTCGACGCCGCCTCGGTGGTGCTGACGCCGCACCAGACCACGCCCAATGCGACCAGCATGGCGGTCGGCGACAACGAGCACGCGTCGCTGCGCCTCGGCGTGTACAATCTGGGCTTCCTCGCGGTCGGGCGCGACGCCGAGGGATTGCGGTTCGCGCGCTGGTGGGCCGACATGCTGTACCGCGCCTGTCACGACGACCCGGCGCGGGGGCTGTTCGTCGACCAGAAATACTGCGACCTGGTGCCGGGCCTGTTCGAGCGCGTGCATGTCGAACGCGACCCCGGCGCCAACGTCGCGAGCTGGAACGTGGGCCAGCGCCGCGTCGCGATCACCGAGGCGGGCGACATCCTGGCCGGCGGCTCGCCGCTCAAGTTCTACCATTTCAGCAAGTTCGGCGCCGATGGCCAGGCGATGACCGAGCGCTACGCCGGCGACAACTTCGAGGTGTTCGAGCTGTGGGCCTGGTATGGCCGGCAGCTCGCGGCCAGCGCGGTGCCGGACGTGCCACCCGGCTGGTGGCGGCACGGCCACTTCGCCGACGGCGCCGCGATCCCACGCGCCGCGCGGCGGCTGTACCGCGAGCGCCCCGACCTGATCGCCCGCTTTCCCGACCCGTTCGCGAGCGGCCCCGGCAGCCTGCAGGAATGGCTCGCTTTATGAAATCCTTACACGCTGCACGAGCGAAGCCGATGGCGGCCTTATGCCGGCCACGCCTAATCCCGCTTCTCTCGATCCGCCCGGCGATCGACAGGCGCTGGAGGCGCATCCATGACCGACATCATCACCCTCGTCCTCGGCACCGGCGGCATCCTGCTGATGATCGCCTACGCCGCCCTTTGCGACCGGGTCTGACATGAGCCTCGACATCGCGCTGGGCGGCATCGTCTCCGTGGGCCTGTTCGTCTACCTGGTCTGGGCGCTGGTCCGGCCGGAAGATTTCTGAGGACCTCGCATGACCTTTATCGGCTGGGCGGAGATCGCCCTGGTGCTGGCGCTGGTCGCCGCCGCCGCCTTCCCGCTGTCCCGATTCATCGCGGCCCTGCTCAAGGGCGAGCGCACCTTCCTGTCGCCGGTGCTGGGGCCGGTCGAGCGCGGCTTCTACGCGGTGGCCGGCGTCGACCCCGCGCGCGGCATGGGCTGGGTCGAGTACGCGACCGCGTTGCTGCTGATGACGGCGGCGCATTTCCTGATCCTGTACCTGATGCTGCGCTTCCAGGACATGCTGCCGTTCAATCCGGCGGGCGTGCCCGGCATGTCGCCCAAGCTGGCGCTCAACACGGCGATGAGCTTCGTCACCAACACCAACTGGCAGGTCTACGTGCCGGAGTCGCAGATCTCCTACGGCTCGCAGATGTGGGGGCTCACGGTCCACAACTTCCTGTCGGCGGCGGCCGGCATCGCCGCAGCCGGGGCGGTGATGCGCGCCTTCGCCGGCGGCGGCCTCAAGACGCTGGGCAATTTCTGGGTCGACCTCACCCGCATCACGCTCTATCTGCTGCTGCCGGCCACCATCGTCGGCACGGTGGTGCTGATGATCGCGGGCGTGCCGCAGACCATGGCGAGCTACGCCGACGCGACCACGCTCGAGGGCGCGAAGCAGGTGATCGCGCTGGGGCCGGTGGCGTTCCAGGAATTCATCAAGATCTTCGGCACCAACGGCGGCGGCTTCTTCAACACCAACTCGGCACACCCGTTCGAGAACCCGACGATGTTCACCGACATCGTGGAGACCTGGGCGGAGGTCGTGATCCCGTTCGCGCTCGCCCTGACGCTGGGCCACATGGTCGGCGACAAGAGGCAGGGCCGCGCGCTGTTCCTGACCATGGGCATCATCATGGTGGGCTTCATCGCCGCCGCCTACGCGGCCGAGGCGATGCCCAACCCGTTGCTCGCGGCATCGCACCTGGTCGGCGGCAACATGGAGGGCAAGGAGGTGCGCTTCGGCATCCCGCTGTCGTCGCTGTTCTCGGTGACGACGACGGTGACGTCGGACGGCGCGGTGGTCGCCATGCACGACAGCTTCATGCCGCTGGCCGGCCTGGTGCAGTTGTTCGGGATGCAGTTGGGCGAGGTGGTGCCGGGCGGCGTCGGCTCCGGCCTTTACGGCATCGTGGTCTACGCGCTGCTGGCGGTGTTCGTGGCCGGGCTCATGGTCGGACGCACGCCGGAATATTTGGGCAAGAAGGTGCAGGCCAAGGAAGTCAAGCTCGCCATGCTGGCGGTGTTGATCCTGACGGTCTGCATCCTGATCGGCACGGCGACCGGGCTCACCTCGCAGGCCGGGCTCGACTCGCTGAGCAACGCCGGGCCGCACGGGCTGTCGGAGATGCTGTACGCCTGGACCTCGGCCACCGCCAACAACGGCAGCGCCTTCGCCGGCATCAGCGGCGACACCAGGCTGCTGGATTGGGGGCTGTCGATCGCGATGCTGCTGGGCCGGTTCGCCTTCATGGTGCCGGTGCTGGCCATCGCCGGCTCGCTCGCGGCCAAGCCGAAGCTCAACGCCTCGGCCGGCACGTTCCCGACCGACGGGCCGCTGTTCATCGGCTTGCTGATCGGCGTCATCCTGATCCTGGGCGGCCTGCAGTTCCTGCCCGTTCTGTCGCTCGGCCCCATCGCGGAACACTTCGCGATGATGGCCGGCAAGACCTTCTAGGAAGCCCGCAATGTCGACCACCACGACCAATGCCGAGTCGATCTCGCTGTTCGACGGCGGCATCATCGCCCGGGCGGCGCGCGACGCCTTCGTCAAGCTCAACCCGGCGCAGTTGATCCGCAACCCGGTGATCTTCGTGACCGAGGTGGTCTCGATCCTCGTCACCGTGCTGGGCTTGCACAACCTGCTGACCGGCCGCCCGGCGGCGTTCGCGCTCACCATCGCCGCCTGGCTGTGGCTCACGGTGCTGTTCGCGACCTTCGCCGAGGCGGTGGCCGAGGGGCGCGGGCGGGCGCGCGCCGAGAGCCTGCGCCGGGCGCGCAGCGACACCATGGCCAAGCTGCTGGCCGACCCCAAGCAGCGCGGCCGGGTCACGCAGCGCGCCGCCGCCGACCTGCGTTCGGGCGACGTGGTGCTGGTCGAGGTCAACGACCTGATCCCGTCCGACGGCGAGATCCTCGAAGGCATCGCGAGCGTCAACGAGAGCGCCATCACCGGCGAGAGCGCCCCGGTGATCCGCGAAGCCGGCGGCGACCGCTCGGCCGTGACCGGCGGCACCATGGTGGTGTCCGACTACCTGATCGTGCGCATCACCGCCGATCCCGGCAACACCTTCATCGACCGCATGATCAAGCTCGTGGAGGGTGCCGAGCGACGCAAGACGCCGAACGAGATCGCGCTCAACATCCTGCTCGCCGGGCTCACCATCATCTTCCTGGTCGCGGTGGCGACCCTCGTGTCGCTCGGCCGCTACTCGCAGACCGAGCTGGGCGTGCCGGTGCTGGTGGCGCTGTTCGTGACGCTGATCCCCACCACCATCGGCGGCCTGCTGTCGGCCATCGGCATCGCCGGCATGGACCGGCTGATCCGGTTCAACGTGGTGGCGACCTCGGGCCGCGCGGTCGAGGCGGCGGGCGACGTCGACGCGCTGCTGCTCGACAAGACCGGCACCATCACCTTCGGCAACCGCATGGCGGCCAGCCTGGTGCCGGTCGCGGGCGTCACCGAGCGCGACCTGGCCGAGGCGGCGGCGATGTCCTCGCTGGGCGACGAGACGCCGGAAGGACGCTCGGTCGTGAGTTTCGTGCGCGACCGCCACGGCCTGTCCCCCACGATGCCCGAGGGCGGCGAGACGGTGGCGTTCAGCGCCAACACCCGCGTCTCCGGCCTCGACGCCGGCGGCAAGGCGTGGCGCAAGGGCGCGGTGGACAGCGTGCTGAAGCTGACCGGCCAGGCCGCGCCGCCGGCGGCGTTCACGGCGGCGGTGGACCGCGTGGCGCGCGCCGGCGGCACCCCGCTCGCCGTGGCGCTGGACGGCGTGCTGCTGGGCGTGATCGAGCTCAAGGACATCGTCAAGCCCAACATCCGCGAGCGTTTCGCCTCGCTGCGCGCGATGGGCATCCGCACCATCATGGTCACGGGCGACAACCGGGTCACGGCGGCGGCGATCGCCACCGAGGCCGGCGTCGACGACTTCATCGCGGAAGCCACGCCGCAGGACAAGCTCGGCTACATCCGCCACGAGCAGGCCGAGGGAAGGCTGGTCGCGATGTGCGGCGACGGCACCAACGACGCGCCGGCGCTGGCGCAGGCCGACGTCGGTGTCGCGATGCAGACCGGCACCCAGGCGGCGCGCGAGGCCGGCAACATGGTCGACCTCGACAGCGACCCCACCAAGCTCATCGAGATCGTGGAGATCGGCAAGCAGTTGCTCATCACTCGCGGCTCGCTGACCACGTTCAGCATCGCCAACGACGTGTCGAAATACTTCGCGATCCTGCCTGCGATCTTCGTCGCGACCTACCCGGAGCTGGGGGCGCTCAACATCATGCGGCTGCACACGCCGCAGAGCGCCATCCTGTCGGCGGTGATCTTCAACGCGCTGATCATCGTGGCGCTGGTGCCGCTCGCGCTGCGCGGGGTGAAGTTCACGCCGATCGGCGCCGCGGCGCTGCTGCGCCGCAACCTGCTGATCTACGGCCTGGGCGGCCTGGTCGCGCCGTTCGTCGGCATCAAGCTCATCGACCTTCTGCTGACCGCCATCGGAGTTTCCTGAGATGTTGCGCAACCTTCGCCCGGCGCTGGTGCTGATCGTGCTGTTCACGGCGCTGACCGGCCTCGCCTTCCCGCTGGGTTTCGCGGCGGTGGGCCACGCGCTGCTGCCGTTCCAATCGGGCGGCAGCCTGGTCACGCGCGGCGGCAAGGTGGTCGGCTCGGCGGTGATCGGGCAGTCCTTCACCAGCGACAAGTACTTCGCGACCCGGCCGTCGGCCACCACGGACGCCGACCCCAAGGATCCGAGCAAGACCGTGCCCTCGCCGTACAACGCGCAGAACTCGGTCGCCTCCAACCTCGGACCGACGTCCAAGGCGCTGGTCGATCGCGTCACCGGCGACGCCAAGAAGATCGGGCCGGGCCCGGTGCCGAGCGACGCCGTGACGACGTCGGCGTCGGGCCTCGACCCGCACATCACCCCGGCCAACGCCGCGTTGCAGGTGCCACGGGTGGCGGCGGCCAGGAAGCTGCCGGAGGACCAGGTGCGCAGCTTGCTGGCGCAGCACACCGCCGGCCGCTTCCTGGGCTTCATCGGCGAGCCGAGGGTCAACGTGCTGGAACTCAACCTCGCGCTGGACGACGCGGGCGGCGGCGCCGGCGAGCAGCACCAAGTCTCGAAGTAGCGCTACAAGGGGGCCATGGACGCGCGACGCAATGGCTCCCTCGCCGACGGCAGGCCCGACCCCGATGCGCTGATCGCCGCCGCCGCCCGTGAGGGTCGCGGCCGGCTCAAGGTGTTCCTGGGCGCCGCGCCCGGCGTCGGCAAGACCTGGGAGATGCTGGCGGCGGCGCGGCGGCGGCACGACGAGGGGCTCGACGTGCTGGTCGGCATCGTCGAGACCCATGGCCGGGCCGAGACCGAGGCGCAGGTCGGCGACCTGCCGTTGCTGGCGCGCCGCAGCGTGCCGTATCGCGGGCAGTTGCTCGACGAGTTCGACCTCGACGCGGCGCTGGCGCGGCGTCCGGCGCTGATCCTGATGGACGAGCTGGCGCACACCAACGCGCCCGGCAGCCGCCACGCCAAGCGCTGGGAGGACGTGGCCGACCTGATCGCGGCCGGGCTCGACGTCTGGACCACGCTCAACGTGCAGCACCTCGAGAGCCTGAACGACGCGGTGGCGCGCATCACCGGCGTGCGCGTGACCGAGACGCTGCCCGACCACGTGTTGCAACTGGCCGACGAGATCGAGCTGGTCGACCTGCCGACCGCCGAGCTGCGGGCGCGGCTGGAGGAGGGCCGCATCTACCGCCCCGACGTGGCCAAGCGCGCGCTGGGCGGCTTCTTCCGCGAGGGCAACCTGATCGCGCTGCGCGAGATGGCGCTGCGCCGCGCCGCCGAGCACGTCGACCAGGACGTGCAGGACTGGCTGCGCGACAACGCCGTGCAGGGGCCGTTCCCGGCGGGCGAGCGGGTGCTGGCGCTGATTGGCCCGGACCGCAACGCGGCGCAGGTGGTGCGCCAGGCCAAGCGGCTGGCCGACGCGCTGCGCGCGCCATGGATCGCCCTGCACGTCGAGGGCCGCAACCAGGTCGGCGCCAGCCTGTTCGACGCCCGCGCCCCGCTGGCGCTCGCGGCGCAACTGGGCGCCGAGATCGAGACCCGGGCCGGGGCCGACGTGGTGGCGGTGACGCTCGACGTGGCGGCGGCGCGCAACGTGACGCAGATCGTCATCGGTCGAGCCCGCCCGCCGCGCTGGCGCCGAATCGCCCGGCGCACCCTCTCGGTCGAGCTGCTGCGCCAGGCGCCGGCCTACACTCTGCATTTCGTGCCGGCCGCCGACGAGCGGGTGCGGCGCCCCGTGCTGCGGCTGCCGGAGACATGGTGGAGCTGGCTGGCGCCGATGTTGCTGGTGGCCGCCACCACCGGGCTCGGCACGCTGCTCGACGGGCTGGTGTCGCAGGAAGTGTTCGGCATGGTCTATCTCGCCGCCGTGGTCGGCTCGGCCACGCTGGGCGGGCTGCGGCCGGCGCTGCTCTGCGCCGTGCTGGGCTTCGGCTGCTGGAACTTCTTCCTGATCCCGCCGCGCTTCACCTTCAGCATCGACAGCACCCGCGACGTGATCGCCGCCATGGTGTTCCTGGGAGTGGCGGTCGCGACCGGCGGGCTGGCCGGTCAGGTGCAGGCGGAGTCGCGCACCGCGCAGGCGCGCATCCAGGTGCTGCGCCGCATCGGCGCGTTCAGCCGCCGATTGGGCGAGCCGACCACCGAACCCGACTTGCTGCAGGAGATCGCCCGCCAGGCGGAATCGCTGGCCGAGCACGCGGTCGTGCTGGGCGCGGTCGGCGAGGACCTGGCGTTGCGCGCGGCGCAGCCCGAGCTGGAGACGCTCGACGACGGCAGTTGGGCGGCGGCGCGCTGGGCCTGGACGCATCAGGAGCAGACCGGCTCCGGCACCTCGACGCTGCCCTCGGCCGCCTGGCGGTTCCTGCCGATGCGCACCGTGCGCGGGCCGTTGGGCCTGCTCGGCGTGCGGCCGCCGCAGAGCCTGAACCCGGCCATGCTGCAGGCGCTGGAGGCGCTGGCCGACCAGGCGGCGGTGGCGCTGGAGCGGGTGCGCCTGGCGCTCGACGCCGCGCGCGAGACGGCGCAAGGCGAGACGCAGAAGCTGCGCACCGCGCTGCTCAGCTCGCTCAGCCACGATCTGCGCACGCCGCTCACCAGCATCCGCGGCGCCGCCGAGGCGCTGGGCGGCTCGTGGGCGCAGCTCCCCGACGAGACCCGCGCCGACCTGCTGCGCAGCATCACCGACGACACCGCGCGGATGGCGGGGTTCCTGACGAAGATCATGGACATGACCCGGCTGGAGACCGGCGAGATCACGCCGCTGGTGGCCGCGGTGCCGCTGGCCGAGCTGGTCGAGGCGGCGCTGGCGCGGGTGCCGGGGGCACCCACCGCCAGCGTCAACGTGGGCAGCCTGCGCGTCATGGCGGACCCGACGCTGCTGGAGCAGGTGCTGGTCAACGTGCTGGAGAACGTCGCCAAATACGCCCCGCACAGCCTGCTGGTGCGGGTGGCGGCGCAGCGCGACGGCGCGTTCGTGACCATCGCCGTCACCGACGAGGGGATCGGCATCCCGGCCGCCGACCTGCCGCACGTGTTCGACAGCTTCTACCGCGCCCGCCACGGCGACCGCGTGCCGCCCGGCCC
>CAXTVL010000103.1:0-8230 GCA_964247515.1 uncultured Acetobacteraceae bacterium
GTGCCAACCTGACCCCGCTCTACCGCGAGCTCCGCGACGCGCTGCTCAAGGGCATCGCCGCCGGCCATGCACTCGGCAGGGCCGTGCTGCGACGCCAGCGCGGCTGCGAATGTGACGCGCCGATGGAAGAGACCGGCCTCGGCTCCTACGCCGGCCCGGTGGATTTCGATTTCGGGGCGGTCCCCGGCGACATCCTGCTCAACGCCGGAGCGCCTTGGATCTTCCCGCGCTATCCGGCCCACATCGCGGCCCTGCGCCGCCGCGGCGTCCGCTTCGCGTCGCTGATCCACGACATCATCCCGCTGCGCCACCCGGAATGGTGCGATCCGAAGCACACCCGCATCTTCCGAGACTGGCTCGACGCGACGCTGCCGCAGAGCGACGCGCTGTTCACCGTCTCGCGCGCCAGTGCCCGCGACATCGTGGCGCACGCAGAACGCTCCGGCATCGCGCTGGCCCGCGCGCCGGTCGTGGTGCCGATGGGCGGCGGCTTCGCGCAGCCGCCCGGGCTCGACGACGCCGCGCGGCACCGCCTGCCGGCGCCCGGTTCGTACGCTCTGTTCGTCTCGACCATCGAGCCGCGCAAGAACCAGGCGTTCCTGGTGCAGGTATGGCGGCAATTGCTGGCCGAGCTGCCGCGCGAGCTGGTGCCGACGCTGGTGCTGGCCGGCCATGTCAGCAGCATGGTGGGCGACCTGTTGCAGGAGCTGCGCAACTGCGCCTACCTCGACGGTGCCGTGAAGCTGATCGGCAACGCGTCCGACGCCGAGTTGGCGGCGCTGTATCGCGGCTGCCGCTTCACGCTGTTCCCCTCGTTGTACGAGGGTTGGGGGCTGCCGGTCACGGAGAGCCTGGCATTCGGCAAGCCGTGCCTGGCCTCCGACACCACCTCCGTCCCGGAAGCCGGCGGCGAGCTGGCGCGCTACTTCGACCCACTCAACGTCCGCTCCGGCGTGATCGCGGTGCGCGGCGTGCTCGAACGTCCCGAGAGCCTGGCGGCGTGGCAGGCGCGAATTGTCCGCAACCACCGTCCGACACCCTGGAGCCGGACGGCGCTGGCGGTCGCTACGGGGATCGGTAATCCGGAATTACAGCCGAATCAACGCCGATCGGTAGGGAACCGTGGCGAATATGCCACAAAGTAACGGAACGGAGTGTAACAAGCGTAACTCTTGTCGCGGTTTGGCCGCGAATTAGCTACAAGGCCTCACGCTGGTTTGAAAGCAAGGCTATGGCGAACTCGAGACTGCGAACAGCCTCCCGTCCCCGCTCGCCGCGCAAGGCAGACCACGCCTTGCCAGAGGATTTTCCGCCCAACGTGGTGCCCTTGCAGCAGCGCATCATGCCCAGCCACACCGCGCTGCTGGCGCGTTGGGTCGAGGCCGGACGCTGCATGGGGATCTGCGACGCCTCGATGTTCGTCCCGCACGTCCCGGCCGCCGACGCGGCCAACTACGTCCTGGTATGGGTGCGCGAGAACATCGACCCGGCGTACATGATCGTGCCGGAAGGGCGGCAGTGGACCGTGGTGGACGCGGTGCGGCAGCAGACGCTGATCCGGTTGCGCAGCTTCGCCGAGGCGCTCAACTTCATCCGCCCGGTCCTGCCGCTCGAGGCCGCCGCCTGACCCCGCGGTCGCAGGGTCAGGGGTGGCCGGGGGGGGAGGCGCCCCAGCGCGGCGGGGGGGGGGGGCCGTGGCTGTAGCCGCCCATGCGCTGCGTGCTGGGAGGGCCGGTATAGCCGCCGGCGCATCCGACCAGGCAGAGCAGCGCCAGGCAGGCAAGCCACCGCGCCGGACCGGCGTTCGCGCCATGGGCCGCGCGTCCGGCCAAGTCTAGGCGATCCGCCGCGCCAGGCTGGCGGCCATGCTCTGCAGGATCAGGCAGCACGACGCCGCCCCGGCGTCGATCGTGCCGCGCGAGCGTTCTCCGAGCCGGGCCGCGCGGCCGATCCGGGCCACCATGTCGCGCGTGGCGTCGCGCCCCTGTGCCGCCGCCGCCGCCATCGCCTGCAACGCCGGGCCGAACGCGGCACCGCCCCGCTGCGCCGCGTCGTATGCGTCGAGCGCCGGGATCAGCGTGTCGAGCAGCGTCTTGTCGCCGCGCTGCGCCTCGCCCAGCTCCTGTATGCCCGCGAGACCCGCGTGCAGCATCCGCCCGAACAGCGCCGGGTCGAGCTCGGCCTGCCCATCCAGCGCGGCGGCCATGTCCAGGAAGAACGTGCCATAGAGCGGCCCCATCGAGCCGCCGATGCCCGACAGCAGGGTCTCCCCCAGGACCGCGAACGCCTGGGCCAGTCCCGGCGGCGCCGGCAAGGCGGCGATCGCCTCGCCAGCCTGGGTGAAGCCCTTGCTCATGTTGATGCCGTGATCGCCGTCGCCGATGGCGCCGTCGATCTCGCTGAGCCATGCCCTGTTGGCGTTGATGGCGCCGATCAGGTCGGTGACGACGTCGCCGGCCGCGGCGAGGGAGATCCCGTTCATGGCGCGGCCTGGGTCAGTCCCAGCGAGCGCGACGGGTGCGTCATCAGCCGCTCCAGCTCGGCGTCGAGCCGCATCGCCGTCAGTGTCACGCCGTTCATGTCGAGCGAGGTGAAGTAGTTGCCGACATAGCGCGGCCCCACTTCCAGTCCGCGCGCAGCGAGTTGCTCGGCCAGGCGGTCGTAGAGGATGTACAGCTCCATCACCGGCGTGGCGCCCAACCCCGAGACCAGCACCGCCAGCCGGTCGCCCCTGCCGAACGGCACGTCGGCCAGCACCTTGTCCAGCATCATGTCGGCCATCTCGCGCGCCGTCGTGGTGCGCGCCACTTCGATGCCCGGCTCGCCGTGATGGCCGATGCCCACCTCCATCTCGCCGTCGGCGATGCTGAAATTGGGCTTGCCGGCCGCCGGGATGGTGCAGGCAGACAGGCCGACGCCGATGCTGCGGGTGTTGTCGATGGCCTTGCGCGCCACCGCGATCACCGCGTCGAGGTCGTAGCCGCTGGCCGCCGCCGCCCCGGCCACCTTCCACATCAGGATCTCGCCCGCGACCCCGCGCCGCTTGCCGATCTCCTCCTTCGGCGCCGACGCCACGTCGTCGTTGGCGACCACGGTCTTGACCACCAGGCCGTGCTGGCCCGCCTGCCGCACCGCCATTTTGACGTTCATGTTGTCGCCGGCGTAGTTGCCGTACAGGCAGGCGACGCCGGCGCCGCCGTCGGCCGCCACGAACGCGTCGTGGAAACTCTTGGCGGTGGGCGAGGAGAAGATCTCGCCGATCGCCACCGCGTCCAGCATGGCGTCGCCGACATAGCCGCGCACCGCCGGCGGGGGGCCGGCGCCGCCGCCGGGGACGCGGCCGACCCGCCCGGCGCGCGGCGCCGCCGGGTGCTTCAAGACGCGCGGGTTGTCGGTCGCGGCCAGCAGGTCGGGGTGGGCGCGCAGATAGCCCTTCAGCGCGTCCTCGACCACCTGGTCCGGGTCGTTGATGATGCGGTTCATGCCGGTCCTGCCCTACTGTATCGTGTAACCGCCGTCGACCACGAGGTTCTCGCCCGTCACCATGCCGGCGGCGCCGCTGGCCAAATAGAGGGCCGCCATGGCGATCTCGTCCGGCTGGGCGAAGCGGCCCACGGGGATGCGGGCGCGCATCGCCGCGCCGACCTCGCCCGCCCAGGCGCGCCGGCCGAGCTCGGTCCCGACCACGGTGGGCGAGATGGCGTTGACCGTGATGCCGTGCGCCGCCCATTCGAGCGCTAGCACGCGGGTCAGCCCGAGCACGCCGGCCTTGCTGGCGCAGTAGGCGACATGCCGGTCGAGGGCGACCACCGCCGCCTGCGAGGCGAGGTTGACGATGCGCCCGCCGCCCGCGTGCGACAGTGCCGGGAACGCCGCGCGGCACATCAGGAACGGCACTCGCAGGTTCACCGCCATGGTGGCGTCCCAGTCTGCGTCGCTCAATTGCGCCGCGGCGTCGAGCCGCACGATGCCGGCGTTGTTGACCAACACGTCGAGCCGCCCGAACCGTGCCAGCGTGGCCGCGACCACCCGCCCCGCCTCGCCGTCCTGCGTGAGGTCGGCGCGCGCCGCCAGATGTGGGCCACCGCCGAGTCGTGCCGACGTTTCCGCGACGCTTTCCGCCAGGTCTACCAGGACGATGCTGGCACCCCGCGCCGCGAACGCCTGGGCGATCGCGAGACCGATACCGGCCGCCGCACCCGTCACCAGCGCCACCTTGCCGGTCATGTCGAACGCCGCCTCGAAATCGAGCCCGGCCATGGCGTTTCCCCGCATGTGCGGCCGCTGCACGGGCCGTTGCGCCGGCACTGTCCGCAAGCCCCCTCTTGGTGTCAAGCCGGGCGCTGCACATGTACTCGGCGGCAAAACATTTGTGGGGCAACGCCATGACCATCGCGATCGGCTGCGACGAGGCCGCCTACGACCTCAAGGAGTCGCTGAAGCGGATGCTGGAGGAGCAGGGCCACGCGGTCGAGGATTATGGCACCGGCGCCGGCGAGCAGGCGGCCTACCCAGACATCGCCTTCGCGGTCGCCGAGGCGGTGGCCGGCGGCCGCCACGAACGTGCCGTGCTGCTGTGCGGCACCGGCATCGGCATGGCGATCAGCGCCAACAAGGTGCCCGGCGTCCGCGCCGCGCAGTGCCACGACACCTACTCGGCCGAGCGCGCGCGCCGCAGCAACGACGCGCAGATCATCACCATGGGCGCTCGCGTGGTCGGGCCCGAGCTCGCCAAGTCGATTCTCGCGGCTTGGCTCGCGAGCGAATTCGATGGCGGGCGCTCGGCCCCTAAGGTCGCCAAGATCAGCGCCTACGAGAAGTCGCACAGGGGCTAGGACGCGCGTTATGGACGAGGCGGGGGTTACGGGCTAAGCGGCACCGTCATACGACCATGGCGGACGCCGTTGCTTGAAAGACTGACCCGTTACGTGGAAATTCGCCGCCAGGCGCGCCTGGTGCTTCGCTCCGGGCTGCTGGACGCGGACTGGTACCTGCGTCGGTACGACGACGTGGCGGCGTCCGGGGTCGATCCGGTGACGCATTTCCTGCGCCATGGCGGCCGGGAGCGGCGCGACCCGAACCCGATGTTCAACACCAGCCGGTACCTGGCGCAGCACCCCGATATCGGCGCCAGCGGCATCAACCCGCTGGTACACTATCTGGTGCACGGCATGGGCGCGAAGGCGCGCCGGATCGTGCCGCGCCGCCGCCGGCTGGTCCGCACGCTGCCCGTGACCGACCTATCGGTGGCGACCAGGCTCAGCTTCCATTACTGGGCCTGGATCGCGGCGCGGCAGCTGCCGCCCGGCGGCGTGCTGCGGCTGCACATGCAAGGCGGCGGCGGCGAGGTCGCCGAACTGGCGCTGGACGCCGCCACGGCCCGGCGCGGGCAGGTGATCCGGCTAGACTCCCGCTACCGCGTCTCGGCGCTGGCCGACGGCGCCCGGGTCACCATCCGCGAGATCGGCGAGCACGAGGCGATGCTGCGGCTGCTGCTGGCCGGCGGCCGACGTGAGGCGTCCGAGCGGCTGCGCGGGCTGCGCCGCCGCGGAGTCGTAGCCTGGCTCGAGGCGCAGGCCGCCGCCCTGCAACCGACCGCGCTCGACGACTACCAGACCTGGGCGCTGCGCTACGACACGCCGAACGCCGCGCAGTTGGCGCGGCTGCAAGCGCGCGCCACGGCACTGCCCGATCCGCCCCGGTTCTCTGTGGTGGTGCCGATCTACGACACCGATCCCGATGTGCTGGAGGAGATGATCGCCAGCGTGCGGCGCCAGGCCTACCCGCACTGGCAGCTCTGCCTGGCCGACGACAACTCGCCGCGCCCGCACGTGCGCGCGATCCTGGAGCGCGTGGCGGCCGAGGAGCCGCGCGTCGCCCTCGCCTTCCGCGCCGAGAACGGCCACATTTCGGCGGCCAGCAACACCGCCCTCGAGCTGGCGCGCCACGAGTGGCTGGCGATGATGGACCACGACGACGTGCTGGCGCCGCAGGCGCTGGCCACCATGGCGTTGGCGATCGCCGCCAACCCCGACACCGACCTGCTGTATTCCGACGAGGACAAGCTCGACGAGCGGCATCGCCGCTACGGCGCCAACTTCAAGCCGGACTTCAACCCGGAGCTGCTGGAGGCGCAGAACTTCCTCAACCACCTGACCGTCTACCGCGCCAGCGCGGTGCGCGCGGCGGGCGGCTTCCGGCGAGGCTTCGAGGGCAGCCAGGATCACGACCTGGCGCTGCGTGTCACCGCGACGAGCGCGCGCAAGGTCGTGCACGTGCCGCACGTGCTGTATCACTGGCGCCTGCATCCTGGTGCGGCGACCTTCTCCACCACCCAGCTCGAACGCGCCCAGGCCGCGGCGCGGCGCGCGCTGCGCGAGCACGCGGCGGCCCGTGGCGAGACGGTCGAGGTGGTCACGGAGCACAGCCACCGGGTGATCCGCCCGGAGCCGAAACGCTGGCCCAGCGTCACCGCGATCGTGCCGACCCGCGACAACCTCGACGTGTTGCGCGTCTGCGTCGACGGACTGCTGGAAGCCACCGACTATCCGGCGCTCGACATCATCGTCGTCGACAACGACAGCGAGCGGCCCGAGACGCTGGCCTGGCTCGACGCCGTGACCGCGCGCGGCGTCAGCGTGTTGCGCTACCCCGGCCCGTTCAACTACTCGGCCATCAACAACTTCGCGGCCGCGCGGGCGGCCGGCGAGATCCTGCTGCTGCTCAACAGCGACATCGCGGTGATCGAGCGGGGCTGGCTGAAGGAGATGGTGCGCCACGCCATGCGGCCCGGCATCGGCGCGGTCGGCGCCAAGCTGCTCTACCCCGACGGAAAGGTGCAGCACGCCGGCGTGGTGCTCGGCATGGGCGGCGTCGCCGGGCACATCTACAAGGACGCCGGCGCCGACGATCCGGGCTATTTCGGCCGCCTGGTGACGCCGCAGGAAGTGGGCTGCGTCACCGCCGCCTGCATGGCGGTGCCGGCCCGCGCGTACGCCGCGATCGGCGGCTTCGATGCCGAGCACCTGGCGGTGGCGTTCAACGACGTCGATTTCTGCCTGCGCCTGCGCGCCTCCGGCCGGCGGATCGTCTGGACGCCGCACGCGCTGCTGGAGCACTGGGAGTCCCGCTCGCGCGGCAGCGATCACGCGCCCAAGCGCGCCGCCCGGTTCAAGGCCGAGATCGACTTCATGATGACGCGCTGGCGCGACGAGCTGGCGCACGACCCGTTCTTCAGCCCGAACTTCTCGCTCGACCCCTGGCCGGGCCTGGCCTCGCCGCCGCGCGTGGCGCCGCCCTGGGCCGATCCCGGCCCCGCATGACCACCGACACTGACGGGCCGAACACCATGGACCTCCCATCCCCCGATCCCTCCGAACGACTTCCGCAAGGCCTTGCGGCGCTGCTGTCGCCGCAGGTCGATCCGCTGTTCTGGCGCCCGACCCGACTCGGCGTCGACAGCGCCTGGTACGGCCACCTGCCGTTCGCGCACTGGATCGTGCAGGCGACGCGTCCGCGCGTGCTGGTCGAGCTGGGCACCCACGCCGGCGTCTCGTACGCGGCGTTCTGCGAGGCGGTGGTGCGCGCCCGGCTCGGCACAAGCTGCTTCGCGGTCGACACCTGGGCCGGTGACGAGCACGCCGGCTTCTACGGCGAGGAGGTCTACGCCGACCTGGCGAAGTTCCACGACAGCCGCTACGCCGCGTTCTCGCAACTGCTGCGCTGCACCTTCGACGAGGCGCTGCCGTACCTGGCCGACGGCAGCGTCGACCTGCTGCACATCGACGGCCGCCACACCTACGCCGACGTCACCCACGACTTCACCTTCTGGCTGCCGAAGCTGTCGCAGCGGGCGGTGGTGCTGTTCCACGACACCAACGTGCGCGAGCGCGATTTCGGCGTCTGGCGGCTGTGGGGCGAGCTGCGCCACCAACACCCGAGCTTCGAGTTCCTGCACGAGCACGGCTTGGGCGTGCTGGCCTACGGACCCGACGCGCCGGCCCCGGTGCGCGAGCTGTGTGCCACCAGCGACGCGGCGATGGTGCGCGAGCGCTTCGCGCTGATGGGCGAGCGCTGGATGCTGCAGGCCAAGCAGCGCGAGATGGAGCAGGCGGTCGCCGGGTCGCGGCAGCACGCCGCCGACATGGAGCGCGATTTCCACATCATCGAGCAGTATTCGCGCGCCCTGGGCGGCGGCGGCTTCCCGCCCTCGCCCGACACCGTGCAGGCG
>CAXTVL010000104.1:0-8134 GCA_964247515.1 uncultured Acetobacteraceae bacterium
GGGCGTGACCGAGGAGGACACGCTACGGGCCAAGGTCGCGGCGCTGCGGGCGCGGCTCCTGGCCATCGAGCAGAGCATGGTTTGGCGCCTGGCTTCCGCCGTGATGCGGTTCCTCGCCTGGCACCCCGGGTTGCTGGCCCTGCTGTCCCCCCGGCGTATGCGGGCGCACCTGTACACGCGCCGCCTGGTGCGCGGCCTAGTGCGGCAGGGCGCATGGGACCCGGCCTTCTACGCGGCCCAACGCCCGGACCTGCCGCCCGGCACGGACCTGCTGCGGCACTACGTCCTGGAAGGGCCCATAGAACGCCCCCCACCCAAACCACCCCAACACCCCCCCCGGGTACCACCACCAACCCCGCCCCCCCACCCCGGCCACCTCCACCCCGCCCGCCCAACGGCCCCCCCCGGGCGCGGGCGAGCGCCAGCGCCGCGCCATCCGGCCCCAGCACCCGCACACCCGCGCCCTCGGCCATGCGCCCGATCCGCGTGACCGGTGTCGCCGCGGCACGTCCTGCCGCCCGCACCGCGCCGGCCGCGGCGACAGGCGCCGCGAACGCCAGCTCGTAATCGTCGCCGCCGGTGACGCAACGGGCGAATTGCTCCGCTCCCGCGGCGCGGGCGGCGGCCGAGAGCGGCACCTCGGCTGCCTCGACCACCGCCGCCAGGCCGGCGGCCGCGCACAGATGACCCAAATCCTGCGCCAGCCCGTCCGACACGTCGAGGCAGGCGGTGGCAATCCCGCGCAACCCCCGACCGAGCGCCACGCGCGGCTGCGGCAGCCGGTAGCGGCCGGCCAGGAAGCCGTCCGGGTCGGCGAGCGAGCCCTGCGCCGCCAGCAGCCCCAGCGCGCCGTCGCCGATCGTGCCGCTGACCCAGAGCTCGTCGCCCACCCGCGCACCCTGGCGGCGCAGCGCCTGCCCGCGCGGCACGGTGCCCAAGACAGTGAGCGACAGGCTGACCGGGCCCGGCGTGGAGGTGGTGTCGCCGCCCAGCAGCGTCACGCCGTACTCGGCCTGGTCCGCCGCCAAGCCGGCCGCGAACGCCGTGAACCAGGCTTCCGGCGTGCCGCGCGGCACCGAGACCGTGAGCAGGTAGCCGAGCGGGTCGGCACCCATCGCCGCGAGGTCGGAAAGGTTGACCCGCAGCAGCTTGCGCGCCACCAGCCCGGGCCGGTCGTCCGGCAGGAAATGCACGCCGGCCACGATGGCGTCGGCGGACATCACGAGTTGCAGCCCGGGCGGCGGATCGAGCAGCGCCGCGTCGTCGCCGAGCTCGAGCGCGCCCGGTCCCGCCAGCGGCCGGAAGTGCCGCGCGATGCGGCCGAACTCGGTCACACCGTTCCCGCGAAATCCTGCGGCCGCAATTGCCGGGCGAGGCGGTCGAGCACGCCGTTGACCATGCGCGGCTCGTCGCCGTCGAAGAAGCCGTGCGCCACGTCGAGGTACTCGTTGATCACCACCCGCGCCGGCGGGCCGTCGGCCATGCCGAGTTCGGCGGCCCCCGCCCGCATCGCCGCGCGCAGCACCGGGTCGAGCCGAGCCAGCGGCCAGTCACCGGACAGCGCGTCGACCAACATGCGGTCGATCGCGTCCTGCCGCTGGGTCGCGGCGCGCACGATGCGGGCGAACAGCCGCGCGTCGGCATCGGGCGTGCGCCCCTCCTCGTAGCCGCCGCTGCCGGGCAGCTCTCCGAGCCGGTGGCGGACGAACTCGTCGATCACCGTCTCGCTGCTGACCTGCGCCTGCTCGGCTTGGAAAAGCGCCTGCACGGCGGCGACCCGTGCGGCGGTGCGCGGCCGTGGCTTGCTGCCCGACATGGTCAGGCTCCGGCCAGCCAGCGCGCCGCGTTGATCTGCACCAACGCGGCGGCGGCGGCCTCGGCGCCCTTGTTGTGCCCGTCGGGGCCGGAGCGCTCGACCGCCTGCGACAGCGCCGCCACGGTCAGCAATCCGTTGCCGAGGCACAGCGCGTGCGCCTGCACCACCATGGTGAGGCCGGCCATCGCCTCGCGGCAGACGAACTCGTAATGGTCGGTGTCGCCCTTGACCACGCAGCCCAACGTCACGTAGCCGTCGAACGCGCCGGCGCGCGAGCCGGCCACGGCCAGGCGCACCGCCCCGGCCAGTTCCAGCGCCCCGGCCACGTCGAGCACCTCGAACGTCGCCCCCGCCTCGGTCAGGATGCGCGCGGCCCCGTCGCGCAGGCCATCCACCACCTGCGTGTAATAGGGTGCGCGCACCACCAGCAGATGCGGCGGTGGCCCGCTCACGCTGGGAGCCGCCGGCAGCTTGGCGTCGATCGTGCTCACGGCGCCGCAACGATCGGGCGCTGCTCGGCGACGGTGAGCCCGTAGCCCTCCAGCCCCACGATGGTCCGCTGGGTGTTGGACAGCAGCACCATGTCGCGCACGCCGAGGTCGAGCAGGATCTGGGCACCCAGGCCGTAGTCGCGCAGTTCGCCGGTCGGCTGTGCGGCGTCAGCCATCCGGCGCACCCGCTCGGACAGCTTGGTGGCGCGCGCCTCGCGCACCAGCACGACGACGCCGCGGCCCTCGGCCACGATCATCGCCATGGCGTCCTGCAGGCCGTGGCCGAAGGTGGCGCCGCCCACGATGTCGTCGATCAGGTCGACCGCGTGTATCCGCACCGGCACCGGGCCGGGCGCCGCCACGTCGCCGCGCACCAGGACCAGGTGCTCGGCATACTCGACGGTGTTGGCGTAGACCAGCAGCCGCCACTCGCCGCCGACGGCGTGCCGCAGCACTCCCTCCTCGACGCGCCTGACCAGCATCTCGGTGCGGCGGCGGTGGGCGATCAGGTCGGCGATGGAGCCGAGCTTGAGGTTGTGGTGCTGCGCGAACGCCACCAGGTCGGGCAGCCGCGCCATGGTGCCGTCGTCGTTCATCACCTCGCAGATCACGCCCGACGGGTTCAATCCGGCCAGGCGGGCGATGTCGACCGCGGCCTCGGTGTGGCCGGCGCGGATCAGCGTGCCGCCCTCGCGCGCCATCAGCGGGAACACGTGGCCCGGGGTCACGATCTCGTCGCGGCCCAGGTCGGGGTTGATCGCGACCGCCACGGTGTGCGCCCGGTCGTGGGCCGAGATGCCGGTCGAGACGCCGCTGCGGGCCTCGATCGAGACGGTGAACGCGGTCTGGTGCCTGGTGCCGTTGGCGCGCGCCATCAGCGGCAGGCCCAGTTGCTCGATGCGGTGCTGGGTCATCGCGAGGCACACCAGGCCGCGGGCGTGGCGGACCATGAAGTTCACCGCGTCCGGGGTCGCGAACTGCGCCGGGATCACCAGGTCGCCCTCGTTCTCGCGGTCCTCGTCGTCGACCAGGATGAACATGCGGCCGTTGCGCGCCTCCTCGATCAGCTCCTCGGCCGAGCAGAGGTATTCGGACAGGCTGCGGGTCACGAACTCGTCCATCAACGATGCTCCTGCAGGCGGGCCACGTAGCGCGCCACGGTGTCGATCTCGATGTTGACGCTGTCACCCGGCCGCAACCGGCCCAGCGTCGTGACCTCGTGGGTGTGCGGGATGACGTTGACGCCGAACACGCTGCCCTCGACCTCGTTCACGGTGAGCGACACGCCCTCGACCGCGACGCTGCCCTTGGGCGCGATGTAGCGCGCCAGCGCGTCGGGCACCGCGAAGCGCCAGCGGGTCGAGCCGTGGTCCGGCGTGCTGGACACCACCTCGCCCACGCCGTCGACATGGCCCGCCACGATGTGCCCGCCCAGCTCGTCGCCGACCCGCAGCGGGCGCTCCAGGTTGACCCCCGTTCCGACCCGCCAGCGCCCGAGCGTGGTCTTGGACAGCGTCTCGGCCGAGGCCGTGACGGCGAACCAGTCCGGCCCGACCGCGACCGCGGTGAGGCAGCAGCCGGAGCAGGCGATGGAGGCGCCGATGGGGATGGCGGCGGTGTCCGTCCAGGCCGGCTCGGTGGTGGGGGTCTCGATCACCAGGCGCATGTCCTGGCCGGCGCCCAGGGGCACGAGTTCGCGCACGCTGCCCAGGCCGGTGACGATCCCGGTGAACATCTACGCGACGCGTCGGAAAAGGGTGAGCATGTCGTCTCCCATCGGCGTCGCCGCCTGTCGCACGAAGCGGGGCATGGAGGCCAGCACTTCGACGCCGAACGCCTGCGCCGCCGGCCAGCCGTCGCCGCCCATCACCGCCGGCGCGTGGAACCAGGCCAGCCGGGCGACCAGGCCGGCGCGCAGCAGCGAGCCGGCGAGCTGCCCGCCGCCCTCGACCAGCAGCCGGGTGATGCCCCGCGCCGCCAGAGCGCGCAAGCCTGCGGCGATGTCGATACCGATCGCCGCCGGTGCCACGGCCACCACTTGCGCGCCGCACGCGGCCAAGGCCTCGGCCCGGCGGGGATCGGCGTCGGCGCGGGCCAACAGCCAGCTCGGCGCGGCGCGGGCGGTCGCCACCACCCTGGCGGTGAGCCGGGTGCGCAGCCGGCTGTCGGCGACGACGCGCACCAGCGGGCGCCTGCGGAAACCCTCGATGCGGCAAGTGAGATCCGGGTTGTCGGCCAGCACGGTGCCGACACCCACCAGTACGGCGTCGTGGCGGCCGCGCAGCGCGTGCGCGCCGCGGCGCGACGGCTCGCCGGAAATCCATTGGCTCTCGCCGGTGCGGGTGGCGATGCGGCCGTCGAGCGTGCTGGCGAGCTTCAGCGTGACCAGCGGCCGGCGCTCACGGATGTTGAGGAAGAAGCCGCTGGCCAGCTCCCCGGCCTGCTCCGCGAGCACACCGTCCTCGACCGTCACGCCGGCCGCACGCAGCCGGGCGATGCCGGCACCCGACACCCGCTTGTCGCAGTCGCGGGCACCCACCACCACCCTGGCAATGCCGGCCGCGATCAGCGCGTCGGCGCAGGGCGGGGTCTGGCCATGGTGGCTGCACGGCTCCAGCGTCACGTAAGCGGTGCCGCCGCGCGCCGCCTCACCCGCCATCGCGAGCGCCTGCGTCTCGGCGTGCGGCCGGCCGCCATCCGCGGTGACGGCGCGGCCGACCACCCGGCCGTCCCGCACGATCACGCAGCCGACCGACGGGTTGGGCCAGGTGCTGCCCAGCCCACGCCTGCCTAGCGCCAGCGCCGCGCGCATGTGAGCTAGATCGTCCAAGGAACGACTATGTGGGTTCGGCGAGGCCGCCGAGGAAGGCCTCGAAATCCTTGGCTTCGCGGAAGTTGCGGTAGACCGAGGCGAAGCGCACGTAGGCGACCGCGTCCACTTCCTTCAGCGTCTCCATCACCAGCTCGCCGATCTGCTTGCTTGGCACCTCGGCCTCGCCCGAGGCTTCGAGCTGGCGGGTGATGCCGTTGACGATGCGCTCGATGCGCTCCTCGTCGACCGGGCGCTTGCGCAGCGCGATCCGCACCGAGCGCGCCAGCTTGTCACGGTCGAACGCGACCCGGCGGCCGTCCGACTTCACCACCGTGAGCTCGCGCAACTGCACCCGCTCGACGGTGGTGAAGCGCTGGCCGCAGCTCGGGCAGAATCGACGCCGCCTGATCGACCCGCCGTCGTCGGCGGGCCGGCTGTCCTTCACCTGGGTGTCGTCATGGCCGCAGAACGGGCAGCGCATGACGGCGCACTCAGCGCGCCGCGCCGTAGATCGGGAAGCGCGCGCACATCGCCAGCACCCGCTCGCCCACCGCCTGTTCGGCCGCTTCGTTGCTGCCGTCGTTGGAGGCGCGCAGCCCGTCCAGCAGCTCGCCGATCATGGCGCCGATTTCGGTGAACTCGGCGACCCCGAAGCCGCGCGTGGTGGCGGCCGGCGTGCCGAGGCGGATGCCCGAGGTGATCGCGGGCTTCTCCGGGTCGTACGGGATGGCGTTCTTGTTGGCGGTGATGTGGGCGCGCTCCAGGCTCGCCTCGGCCGCCTTGCCGGTGGCGCGCTTGGGGCGCAGGTCGACCAGCATCAGATGGCTGTCGGTGCCGCCGGTCACGATGTCCACGCCTTGCGCCACCAGGCTCGCGGCCAGCGCCTTCGCGTTGTCGGCGACGGCGCGCTGGTAGAGGCGGAACTCCGGGCGCAGCGCCTCGCCGAACGCCGCCGCCTTGGCCGCGATCACGTGCATCAGCGGCCCGCCCTGCAGGCCCGGGAACACCGCCGAGTTGACCTTCTTCGCCAATCCCTCGTCGTTGGTCAGGATCATCCCGCCGCGCGGGCCGCGCAGCGTCTTGTGCGTGGTGGTGGTCACGACATGGGCGTGCGGCAGCGGGCTCGGATACAGGCCGGCCGCGACCAGGCCGGCGAAATGCGCCATGTCGACCAGGAAGATCGCGCCCACCTCGTCGGCCACGGCGCGGATGCGGGCGAAGTCGATGGCGCGCGGGTAGGCGCTGCCGCCGGCGATGATCATGCGCGGCCGCTCGGCGCGGGCCAGCGCCTCCAGCTCCTCGTGGTCGAGCAGCCCGTCGTCGCGGCGCACGCCGTATTGCACGGCGCGGAACCACTTGCCGGACAGGTTGGGCGCCGCCCCATGGGTGAGGTGGCCGCCGGACGCCAGGCTCATGCCGAGGATCGTGTCGCCGGGGCTGAGGGTCGCCAGGAACACCGCCTGGTTGGCCTGGGCGCCGGAATGCGGCTGCACGTTGGCGAAGCCGCAGCCGAACAACTGCTTGGCGCGCGAGATCGCCAGCTCCTCGGCCACGTCGACATGCAGGCAGCCGCCGTAGTAGCGCCGGCCGGGGTAGCCCTCGGCGTATTTGTTGGTGAGCACGCTGCCCTGCGCCTCCAGCACCGCGGCGGAGACGATGTTCTCGCTGGCGATCAGCTCGATGCCGTCCTGTTGCCGCGCCAGTTCGTGCCCGATGGCGGCGGCGAGCTCTGGGTCGGTGTCGGCCAACGGGGCCGAGAAGAAGCGGTGCAGGCTGGCGGCGGGCGTCTGCTCGTTCATGATGCGGGCCTTCCAGGGGCAAGGCTCCGATTTCGAGCAAGACGGGCCGGTTGTCCAGCGCTATGCCACGCGCACCTGATCTCCGGAGACCGTGCCCATGACCGTCGGCCGCTTCCCCGCCACCCGCCTGCGCCGCAACCGCGCCGACGCCTGGACCCGCCGGCTGGTGGCCGAGACCGCACTCACCGTGGACGACCTGATCTGGCCGGTGTTCGTGATCGAGGGCGCGGGCGCCACGACCGAGGTCGCCTCGATGCCCGGCGTGCGACGGGTGACGCTGGACCGGCTCGAAGCCCATGTGGCGCCGGCCGCGCGCCTGGGCATCCCGGCGGTGGCGCTGTTCCCGGCGACGCCCGCGCACAAGAAGGACGCCGACGGCACCGAGAGCGCCAACCCCGACAACCTGATCTGCTCTGCGGCGCGGGTGCTGAAGCGGGCGTTCCCCGAATTGGGCCTGGTCGGCGACGTGGCGCTCGACCCATACACCGACCACGGCCACGACGGCGTGATCCGCGACGGCACCATCGCCAACGACGAATCGGTTGCGGTGCTGGCGCGCGCCGCGGTGCTGCAGGCGCAGGCCGGCATCGACGTGCTGGCGCCCTCCGACATGATGGACGGCCGCATCGGCGCGATCCGCGCCGCACTCGACGAGCGGGGCCTGATCCACACCCGCCTGATGAGCTACGCGGCCAAGTACGCCAGCGCCTTCTATGGGCCGTTCCGCGAGGCGGTCGGCTCGGGCGGCGCGCTCAAGGGCGACAAGAAGACCTACCAGATGGACCCGGCCAACACCGACGAGGCGCTGCGCGAGGTCGAGATGGACCTGATGGAAGGTGCCGACATGGTGATGGTCAAGCCGGGGATGCCGTATCTCGACGTGCTGCGCCGGGTGCATGAGCGGTTCGGCGTGCCGACCTTCGCCTACCAGGTGAGCGGCGAGTACGCGATGGTCATGGCCGCGGTCGAGCGCGGCTGGCTCGACCACGACCGGGCCATGCTGGAGTCGCTGATCGGCTTCAAGCGTGCCGGCGCGGCGGGCGTGCTGACCTACTTCGCCCCCGCCGCCGCCCGCTTGCTACGCGGCTAACAGGAACTCGCGGATGGCCGCGATGCTGGCCGCGTCCATCAGCGCCGGCGCGTGGCCGGCGTCGGGCACCACCAGCGTCCGCGCGCCGCCGGCCGCCATGCGGTCCAGCGTCGCCAGCGTCAGCAC
>CAXTVL010000105.1:0-230 GCA_964247515.1 uncultured Acetobacteraceae bacterium
GCTCTTGCTGGCGCCGCCAGCGCCAACCAGCCGCCGGTCGCGGCCCCGCGCCAGACCACGCCCGCGATCAGCGCCGCCGGCGCCAGCAAGAGCACCGCCACGCCGCAGATGGCGCCGGGCAGCAGCGTGCCCGGCGTGGCGAAATAGCGCTGCGTGCCCCGCGTCCGGGTCGGTGCTGCGCTCGTGGCAGCGGCGGAGGCGGCGGCCGATGTCGCCGCCGCGGGGGGGGG
>CAXTVL010000105.1:240-8132 GCA_964247515.1 uncultured Acetobacteraceae bacterium
CTGACGCAGTATCGCCTGCGCGCCGCCGTCCACATCGCCGACCGCAGCGCCGAGCAGGCGATGCGCGCGGTGCTCGCGGCCCGTTTCCCCGATCACGGCATCACCGGTGAGGAGTTCGGCTCGCAGCACGCCGGCGCCGAGTGGCGCTGGGTGCTCGACCCGATCGACGGCACCCGCGCCTTCATCACCGGAAGGCCGCTGTTCGGAACCCTCATCGGCCTGTTGCACCAGGGCGTGCCGGTGCTGGGCCTGATCGACCAGCCGGTCACGGGCGAGCGCTGGCTGGGCGTCGCCGGCCAGCCGACCCGCTTCCGTGGCCCGCTCGGCGGCACGGCGGGCACCCGGCCATGTGACGGCCTGGACGACGCGGAACTGTCCTGCACCTCTCCCGAGATGTTCTCGCCCGAGGAGCAGGCGCGCTGGCAGCGCCTGGCGCGGGCCACGCGGCGGCGCACGTTCGGCGGCGACTGCTACGCCTACGGCCTGCTGGCGCTGGGCCAGATCGACGTCATCGCCGAGGCCGACCTCAAGCTGTGGGACTGGGCGGCGCTGCTGCCGGTGGTCGAGGGCGCCGGCGGGCGGATGACCGACTGGGACGGCCGGCCGTTGCGCGACGGCGGGGCCAGACATCAGGTGTTGACGGTGGGAGACCCGGCGCTGCTGGCGCCCGCGGTCGCCTTGTTGGCGGGGTAGGAACGGCGATGCGCGGGTTGATCCTCACGGCGGCGTTGCTGCTGCTGACGCCCTTTGCCCGGGCGGACGTCGCCGTGACCAAGAGCGGGAGCCTGGCGCTGGTCGGCACCCCGGCGCTGCCGGCCGGGTTCAAGAACTTCCCCTGGGTCAACCCGGACGCGCCCAAGGGCGGCGAGGTGGCGCTGGGCGCGGTCGGCACCTACGACAGCTTCAACCCGTTCATCATCCGCGGCACGCCGAACCCCCTCGCGGGCGTGTTCGAGAGCCTGATGGTGCCCAACGACGACGAGCCCTCGGCCTCGTACGGCCTGCTGGCGCAGACGGTCGAGGTGCCGAGCGACCGTAGCTGGGTGGCGTTCGACCTGCGGCCCGAGGCGCGGTTCAACGACGGCACGCCGGTCACGGCGCAGGACGTCGCCTGGACCTTCAACACGCTGCGCGACCAGGGACGGCCGCAGTACCGGCAGTACTACGGGGGCGTCGACCACGTCGAGGTGGACGGCGCCCGCCGCGTGGTGTTCCGCTTCAAGCCGGGCGACAACCGCGAGCTGCCGTCGATCCTGGGCGAGTTGCAGGTGTTGCCGGAACACTGGTGGAGGGGCCGCGACTTCACCGCGCCGTTGACCGAGCCGCCGCTCGGCTCCGGCCCGTACCGCGTGGGGAGCTTCACCTTCGGCCGCACGCTGACGCTGGAGCGGGTGCCGGAGTACTGGGGCCGCGACACGCCGACCCGCAAGGGCATGTTCAACTTCGACCGCATCCGAACCGAGTATTTCCGCGACCCCACGGTGGCGTTCGAGGCGTTCAAGGCCGGGCAGGCCGACCTGCGCCGCGAGAACGCCTCGAAGGTCTGGTCGACCGGCTACGGGTTCCCGGCGGTCAAGCAAGGACAGGTGGTGCGCGCGACGCTGCCGCAGCATCTGCCGACCGGGATGCAGGGCTTCGCCATGAACACCCGGCGGCCGATGTTCGCCAACCGGCTGGTGCGCGAGGCGCTGGCGCAGGCGTTCGACTTCGAGTGGACCAACAAGAACCTGTTCTACGGCCTCTACACGCGCACCGACAGCTACTTCAGCGGCAGCGACTTCGCCTCCTCCGGCCTGCCCGGCCCCGACGAGCTGGCGCTGTTGCAGCCGTTCCGCGCCGGGCTGCCGCCCGAACTGTTCACCAAGCCGTTCGCGCTGCCGGTCACGGACGGCTCCGGCAACAACCGCGACGGCCTGCGCCGCGCGCTGGCGCTGCTCAAGGAAGGCGGCTGGAGCAACCGCGACCGCCGCATGGTGGACAGCCACGGCCAGCAGATGCGCTTCGAGATCCTGCTCTCGGACCCGGCGTTCGAGCGCGTGACGCTGCCCTACGCCGACCAGTTGCGCCGGCTCGGCATCGACGTCTCGGTGCGCACCGTCGACCCGTCGCAGTACCAGCACCGGCTGGACAATTTCGACTTCGACATGACGGTGGACGTGTTCGGCGAGAGCGACAGCCCCGGCAACGAGCAGACCGACTTCTGGAGCTGCGCCGCGCGCGACGCCATCGGCAGCAGCAACGCCATGGGCATCTGCGACCCGGCGGTGGACGCGCTGATCCGCAAGATCGTCACCGCGCAGGACAAGGCGCAGCTCGTGGCCGCGACGCGGGCGCTGGACCGGGTGCTGCTGTGGAGCTGGTACATGGTGCCGAACTGGCACCTGGACGCGGTGTGGGTCGCCTACTGGGACCGCTTCGGCCAGCCGGGCAAGCCGGTCCGCACCGGGTTCGAGTTCAACTCCTGGTGGATCGATCCCGCCCGCGCCGCCAAGGTCGACGCCATAAGGGCGCACCGGTAGCCGATGGGCGCCTACCTGCTGCGCCGGCTGCTGCTGATCGTGCCGACGCTGTTCGGCATCATCGCCATCAACTTCGCCGTGGTGCAACTGGCGCCCGGCGGCCCGGTCGAGCAGATGATGGCGCAGTTGAAGGGCCGCGGCGACGTCACCTCGCGCGTCACCGGCGGCGGCAGCGAAGTCGCGGAGGCGGCGCAGCCGGGCGGCTACCGGGGCCAGCGCGGGCTGGACCCGGTGCTGGTGCAGCGCATCCGCGTGATGTTCGGCTTCGACAAGCCGCCGCTGACCCGGTTCGGCATCATGCTGGGGAACTACCTGCAATTCGACTTCGGCCGCAGCTTCTTCCGCGACGCGCCGGTGCTGAGCCTGATCGGCCAGAAGCTCCCCGTCTCGATCTCGCTCGGCCTGTGGTCGACGCTGCTGGTCTACCTGGTCTCGATCCCGCTCGGCATCGCCAAGGCGGTGCGCAACGGCACCCGCTTCGACGTCGCCAGCTCGACCGCGATCCTGGTCGGCTACGCGATCCCGAGCTTCCTGCTGGCGATCCTGCTGATCGTGCTGCTGGCCGGCGGCAGCTACGCGCAGTGGTTCCCGCTGCGCGGCCTGACCAGCCCCGGCGCCGAGCACTGGAGCTGGCCGGCGCGAATCGCCGACTACGCCTGGCACCTGGTGCTGCCGACCATCGCCATGGTGGTGGGCGGGTTCGCGACGCTCACGCAACTGACCAAGAACTGCTTCCTGGAGGAGATCAGGAAGCAGTACGTGCTCACCGCGCGCGCCAAGGGGGCGGGCGAGCGGCGGGTGCTGTACCGGCACATCTTCCGCAACGCCATGCTGCTCATCATCGCGGGCTTCCCGGCGGCGTTCATCGGCATCCTGTTCACCTCCTCGCTGCTGATCGAGATCGTCTTTTCGCTGCCGGGCCTGGGGCTGATGGGGTTCGAGGCGGCGATCCAGCGCGACTACCCGATCATCTTCGGCACGCTGTACATGTTCACCCTGCTCGGCCTCGTCATGCAGATCGTGGGCGACCTGATGTACACCGCGGTCGACCCGCGCATCGACTTCTCGGCGCGCAACTGATGACCCCGATCATGCGGCGGCGCATCGCGCTGTTCCGCTCGCGGCGGCGGGCGGTGTGGTCGCTGCGCATGTTCGCGGCACTGTTCCTGGTCTGCCTGTTCGCCGAGTTCGTCGCCAACGACCGGCCGCTGCTGATCCGCTACGACGGCCACTGGTTCGTGCCGGTGCTGCGCGACTACAGCGAGGACCAGTTCGGCCCTGACTTCCTGCCGATCGAGGCCGACTACACCGACCCCGAGCTGAAGGCGGCGATCCGCGCCAAGGGGTGGATGGTCTGGCCGGCGGTGCCGTTCAGCTTCGACGCCCCGGTGAAGGGGCTGCCGGTGCCGGCCCCGGCGCCGCCCTCCTGGCGCAACCCGCTCGGCACCGACGACCAGGCGCGCGACGTGCTGGCGCGGGTGATCTACGGCTTCCGCATCTCGGTGCTGTTCGGCTTCACGCTGACCGTCATCGCCTCCGCCATCGGCATCGCGGCCGGCGCCGTGCAGGGCTTCTACGGCGGCCTCACCGACCTGCTGTTCCAGCGCTTCATCGAGATCTGGTCCGGGATGCCGCAGCTCTACATGCTCATCATCCTGGCCAGCGTGATCGCGCCCGGGTTCTGGGTGCTGCTGATCTTCCTGCTGCTGTTCAGTTGGATGTCGCTGACGGGCGTGGTGCGCGCCGAGTTCCTGCGCGGGCGCAACCTCGACTACGTGCGCGCGGCGCAGGCGCTGGGCGTGCGCGACGCCGCCGTGATGTGGCGCCACATCCTGCCCAACGCGATGGTCGCCACCATGACGTTCCTGCCGTTCACCCTGTCCGGGTCGGTGGCGATCCTGTCCAGCCTCGATTTCCTGGGCTTCGGCCTGCCGCCCGGCTCGCCGTCCTTGGGCGAGCTGGTCAACCAGGCCAAGGACAACCTGCAGGCGCCATGGCTGGGCTTCAGCGCGTTCTTCGTGCTGGGCGGCATCCTGGCGCTGCTGATCTTCATCGGCGAGGCGGTGCGCGACGCCTTCGACCCGCGGCAGTTGCAGTGACCGCCCTCGTCGAAGTCTCCGGCCTGGACGTCGCGTTCGGCCCCCGCCGCGTGGTCGAAGGCGTGTCGTTCACGCTCGACCGTGGCGAGACGCTGGCGCTGGTGGGCGAGAGCGGCTCGGGCAAGTCGAGCGTGGCACTCGCCCTGCTGCGCCTGCTGGCGCCGGGCGCGGTCACGACCGGACGCGCCACGCTCGACGGGGTGGACGTGCTGGGCGCACCGGAGCGGGCGATGCGGCGGCTGCGCGGCGGCGTCGCGGGCATGGTGTTCCAGGAGCCGATGACCAGCCTCAACCCGCTGGCCCGCATCGGCCGCCAGGTCGCGGAGGCGGTGACGCTGCACACGCCGCTGTCCGGGGCGGCGCTGCGGGCACGGGTGCTGGCGCTGCTGGGCCAGGCCGGGTTCGCCGACGCGGCGGGCCGGCTGGAGGCGTTCGCGCACCAGCTCTCGGGCGGCCAGCGGCAACGCGTGATGATCGCGATGGCGCTGGCCAACGACCCCGCGCTGCTGATCGCCGACGAGCCGACCACGGCGCTCGACGTCACCATCCAGGCGCAGATCCTGGCGTTGCTGGCCGAGCAGAAGGCGGCGCGCGGCCTCGCCATGCTGCTGATCTGCCACGACCTCGCGATCGTGCGCCGCTACGCCGACCGGGTGTGCGTGATGAAGGACGGGCGCGTGGTCGAGCAGGGCGCGGTCGCCGAGGTGTTCGCCCGGCCGCAGCACCCATACACCCGCCTGCTGTTGGCCGCCGAGCCGAAGGGAAGCGCTCCGAAGCTGCCGGCGAGCGCGCCCGTGGTGCTTGAGGCGCGTGACGTGGTGGTGCATTTCGCCATCCGGCGCGGCCTGCTCCGCCGCCAGGTCGGCGCGGTGCGCGCGGTCGACGGCGTGTCGTTCGACATCCGCGCCGGCGAGACGCTCGGCCTGGTGGGCGAGAGCGGCTCGGGCAAGTCGACGCTGGGCCTCGCCGTGCTGCGCCTGCTGCCGGCGCGCGGGCGCATCCGGTTCGAGGGCGCCGACCTCGCGACGCTCGACGCCGCCGCCCTGCGCCGCCGGCGGGCGCGGATGCAGGTGGTGTTCCAGGACCCGTACGGCAGCCTGTCGCCGCGCCTGCCGGTGGCCGACATCGTGGCCGAGGGCCTCTCCGTCCACGCCCGTTCGCTGTCCAGCCGGGAACGGGCGGCGCGGGTCGCGGCGGCGCTGGACGAGGTGGGCCTGCCCGCCGATGCCGGGCCGCGCTACCCGCACGAGTTCAGCGGCGGTCAGCGCCAGCGCGTCGCCATCGCCCGGGCGCTGATCCTGCAGCCGCGCCTGATCGTGCTGGACGAGCCGACCAGCGCGCTCGACATGTCGGTGCAGGCGCAGATCGTGGAGCTGCTGCGCGCGTTGCAGGCGCGGCACGGCCTGGCCTACCTGTTCATCAGCCACGACCTCAAGGTGGTGCGCGCGCTGGCGCACCGGATCATGGTGCTGCGCGCCGGCCGCGTGGTCGAGGAAGGCCCCGCCGCCGAGGTGGTCGAGGCGCCGCGAGAGGCCTATACCCGCTCCCTGATGGACGCGGCGTTCGGCCTGCAGGCGGACCGCGAGGGCGTCATCGCCGCTTGAACCCACGGAGGAGAGACGGATGTTGAAACTGTATTTCCACCCCTCGCCCAACCCGATGAAGATCGCCCTGTTCCTGGAGGAGACCGGCACGCCGTACGAGCTGGTCCCGGTGGACACCCGCAAGGGCGAGCAGTTCGCGCCGGAGTTCCTGGCCATCAACCCGAACGGCAAGACCCCCGCCATCGACGACGACGGGGTGGCGGTGTTCGATTCCAACGCCATCCTGCTCTACCTCGCGGAGAAGACCGGCAAGCTGCTGCCCGGCGCCGCGCAGCGCGGCGAGCTGCTGTCGTGGCTGATGTTCGTGGCCACCGGCATCGGCCCGTATTCCGGCCAGGCGGTGCATTTCCGCCACTTCGCCCCGCCGGGCAGCGACTATGGCGTCAACCGCTACAGCCGCGAGATCGAGCGGCATTACCGGATACTCGATGAGCGGCTGGCGCGGCGACCGTACATGTTGGGCGAAGAGTACGGCGTGGTCGACGTGTCGCTCTGGGGCTGGGCGCGCGCGGTGCCGTTCATGCTGGGCGAGCACGGCTTCGACGCGTTCCCCAACGTGAAGCGGTGGTTCGACGCGGTGAATGCCCGCCCGGCGGCGGCGCGGGCCGACGCGCTTAAGACTCGCTTCACCTTTAAGACCGAGATGGACGAGGAAGCGCGGCGGATCATGTTCCCGCAGAACGCGTCCCTTGCCGCCGAATAGCGGCCGCCGCCGCTTGTCTGCAACCGGCCACCCAACTAACTGAACGGCCATGAGCATCGAAGACATCTTCCCCCAACCCGAACCGGTCGCGGCCGAGACCTCCGACGAGGTGATGGACGCGGCGCGCGCCCGCATCGCCGAGCTGGAGGCCGAGCGGGACGATTTCCGCGAACGCTGGATGCGCTCGGAGGCCGAGATCGCCAACGTGCGCGCCCGCGCCCGCCGCGACGTCGACGAGACCCGGCAATACGCGGTGCAGAAGTTCGCCCGCGACGTGGCCGAGGCCGCCGACAACCTCAAGCGCGGCATCGACAGCCTGCCGGCGCCCCGGCCCGACCAGCCGGAGATCGTGGCCCGGATGCGCGAGGGGTTCGAGGGCGTCGAGCGCGCCTTCGTGGCGTTGCTGGAGCGGCACGGCATCGCCCGCGTCGACCCGACCGGCGCCGCGTTCAATCCCGACTTGCATCAGGCGATGGCCGAGCAGGAGAGCGCCGAGCACCCGCCCGGCACCGTCTTGCAGGCCTGGACCCCGGCCTGGACGCTGAACGGCCGCCTGCTGCGCCCGGCCATGGTGGTGGTCGCGAAGGCCGCGCACCCGGCACCGGCCACCGGCCCCGTTCACGAGGTCGGCGACCGGCTGGACACCATCGCTTAACCTCGTTGCGCCTTCAAACTGCTACGGGGGGTTGCTCCCGTGGCCCTGGCTGAACATATCCATCCCTGATTGATTACCCCGATTTACACCATGGGGATCGTGACGGTGCCTCGGGCCGTCGCCGATCCGCCGCAAAGGAGCACCGCATGAGCAAGGTCATCGGCATCGACCTGGGCACCACCAATTCCTGCGTCGCGATCATGGAGGGCAAGGATGTCCGCGTGATCGAGAACAGCGAGGGCGCCCGCACCACCCCCAGCATCGTGGCCTTCAGCGACAGCGGCGAGCGGCTGGTCGGCCAGTCCGCCAAGC
>CAXTVL010000106.1:0-8131 GCA_964247515.1 uncultured Acetobacteraceae bacterium
CGCTGATCCAGAACGACTGGCGGGTGCGCATCGCCCGCCAGACCGCCCGCGGCGTCATGCGCAACCGGGTCATGACCGGCGCCTGCGCTGCGGCGGCGCTGCTGGCCGCGTGCTGGCTGGCGGCGGTGGCGCTGAGCCGCCGCCGCCAGCAGCGCTCGGCCGCCGACCTGCTGGAAGGCGTGCTGGAGAACGCCCCGGTGGGCCTGGGCTTTCTCGACCGCGAACTGCGCTTCCGGCACATGAACCTCGCCTTGGCGGCGATGGGCGACCGGGCGCTCGGAGCCTCGATCGGGCTCAGCATCTGGTCGGTGCTGCCGGAACTGCGCGAGCGTCTGGAGCCGCGCCTCCAGGGCGTGATCGAGAGCGGCCTCGCGGTGCCGAGCTTCGAGGTCGAGGCGTCGTCGAACGAGCACGCGGGCCAGACGCGGCACTTCCAAGTGGCGTTCTTCCCGCTGCGTGCCGCAGGCGACGCCGCCGGGACCGGCGCCGGCGCCGGGATCGTGGCCGCCGACATCACCACGCGCAAGCGCGCCGAGGAGCGCTTGATCCTGAGCGAGCAGCGCTTCCGCTCGCTGATCGCGGCCACCACCGCAATCGTCTGGACCACGGCGTCGAGCGGCGAGTTCGCCGAGCCGCAGCCGGAGTGGACCGCCTTCACCGGCCAGGGTTTCGAGCAGATGCGCGGTTGGGGCTGGCGCGAGGCGATCCATCCGGACGACCGCGACGGCGTGGCGCGCAAATGGGACGCGGCGCGCGACGCCCAGGCGCTGTGCAGCGTCGAGCATCGTCTGCTGCGCCAAGACGGCGAGTGGCGGGTAATGGCCATGCGCGCGGTGCCGATCGTGGAGGCAAGCAGCATCCGCGAATGGGTCGGCCTGCACGTCGACGTGACCGAGCGGCGGCAGGCGGCCGACGACTTGGCGCAGGCCAAGGAGGCGGCCGAGGCGGCGAGCCAGGCGAAGAGCCAGTTCCTCGCCAACATGAGCCATGAGTTGCGCACGCCATTGTCGGCGGTGATCGGCTACACCGAGATGCTGGAGGAGGAGGTCGAGGAGCTCGAACAGCCGCAACTGCTCGACGATCTGCGCAAGATCGAGGGCAACGCGCGCCATTTGCTCAGCCTGATCAACGGCGTGCTCGACCTGTCGAAGATCGAGGCCAACCGGATGACGGTGTTCGCCGAGACATTCGAGGCCGCCGACCTGGTGCACGAGGTCGCCTCCACGGTCGACGCGCTGGTGCGACAGAAGGCCAACACGCTGGTGGTGGAGCTGGGCGCCGAACTGGGGCGGATGCACACCGACGCCGTGAAGCTGCGGCAGTGCCTGTTCAACCTGATCGGCAACGCGGCGAAGTTCACCGAGCGCGGCCGCATCACGGTGCGCGCGTCCCGCTCGCGCGACGAGAGCGGAGACTGGGTGCAGTTCGAGGTGGCCGACACCGGCATCGGCATGAGCCCCGAGCAGCTTCGCGGCCTGTTCGAGCGGTTCAGCCAGGCCGACGTCTCGACCACGCGCCGCTTCGGCGGCACCGGCCTCGGCCTCGCCATCACCCGCGCGTTCGCCAGGCTGCTGGGCGGCGACATCACGGTGGACAGTGCCGAGGGGCACGGCTCCACGTTTTGCATCCGCGTGCCGGCCGAGTTGCCGGCTGGGGCTGTGTCCGAGGGCGGGAATGGGGACGCGACCGCCCGGCCGGTGCCGCGGGACGCCGACCCGGTCGTGCCGTCCCCGGCCGATTGCGTGCTGGTGATCGACGACGACGCAGCCGCGCGCGACCTGCTGGCCCGCTTCCTGGAGCGCGAAGGCCATCGCGTGTGCGTCGCCGCCGATGGCCGGGCCGGCCTCGAGCTGGCGCACAGCGCGGCACCCCGGCTGATCCTGCTCGATGTCATGATGCCGCAGATGGATGGCTGGTCGGTGCTGAGCGCGCTCAAGGCCGACCCGGCGCTGGCGGCGATCCCGGTGGTGATGACGACCTTCGTGGCCGACCAGACCCTCGCCTACTCGCTGGGCGCTGCCGATTACCTGGTCAAGCCGATCGAGTGGCACGAGCTGAAGCGGGTGCTGGATCGCCTGGCGCCCGGCCAGGCCGGCACCATCCTCGCCGTCGACGACGACGACGACACCCGCCACCGGCTCGGCGCCATGCTGGCGCGATCGGGATGGACCGTGACCGAGGCGGCGAGCGGCCAGGCGGCGCTGGAGGCGCTGGCGCAGGGCGTGCCGGCGCTGGTGCTGCTCGACCTGCTGATGCCGGGGATGGACGGCTTTGCCTTCTTGCGCGCGTTCCGCGACCGGCCTGGTTGCCGCGAGGTGCCGGTCGTGGTGCTGACCGCGAAGGATTTGACGCCGGAGGACCTGCAACGCCTGAAGGCGGCGGACCAGGTGCTGCCCAAGGACTCCGCCACCATGCGCGACCTGGGCGAGACGGTCCGCCACATCCTGTCCGCGGCACCTGCCGCGCAACCCGCTCCGGAGCTGCTATGACCCGCGTGCTGCTGGTGGAAGACCACGAGGAAATCTGGGATTTCCTGTCGCGACGGCTGAAGCGCCGGGGTTACGACGTGCTGCTCGCGTTCGACGGCCAGGACGGCGTGGACAAGGTGCGCGCCGAGCGTCCGGACATCGTGTTGCTCGACATGAACCTGCCGGTCATGGACGGCTGGACCGTGGCGCGCACCGTCAAGGCCGACCCGGCGCTGGCGCGCATCCCGATCATCGCCCTGACCGCGCATGCGATGTCGGGCGACCGCGAGAAGGTGCTGGCCGCCGGCTGCGACGACTACCACCCGAAGCCGGTCGATTTCGGCCGGCTGCTGACGCAGATGGACGCGCTGGTACCACCGGGGAACGCGGCGTTGACAGCGCGGGCGCCGTGACTATAACCCAACCTCCCGGGCGACCGCGCATCGCGGCCGCCCATCCGTATGCGCGGCCCATGCTATTTCGGGGCCGCCGATAAGGTTTGGTGGCGATGTTCGCAGTGATCCGCACCGGCGGGAAGCAGTACCGGGTCAGCCCCGACAGCGTGCTCAAGGTCGAGAAGCTGGACGCCGAAGCCGGCGCCACGGTGACGTTCACCGACGTGCTCGCCGTGGGCGATGGCGGCAGTGTCACCTTGGGCGCGCCGACCGTGGCTGGCGCCAGCGTCACGGCGACGGTGATCGCGCAAGACCGCCTGGATACGGTGATCATCTTCAAGAAGCGTCGTCGGCAGAACAGCCGCCGGCGCAACGGCCACCGGCAGCAGGTGACGGTGTTGCGTGTGGCCGGCATCCAGTCCGCGGCCTGAGCAGGAGCAAGACGACATGGCGCACAAGAAGGCCGGTGGCTCGTCGCGCAACGGCCGCGACACAGCGGGGCGCCGGCTTGGCGTCAAGAAGTTCGGTGGCGAGACGGTCGCGCCCGGGAACATCATCATCCGCCAGCGCGGCACCTCGGTGAAGCCGGGCCGCAATGTCGGTTTAGGCAAGGACCACACGATCTTTGCCTTGATCGAGGGGCACGTGAAATTCGAGCACCGCGCCGAAGGGCGTATCCAGGTCTCGGTGGCGCCGATGTCGCTCGCCGCCGAGTAGACGGCCGGCCTTGATGGTCTGTGACGGGGGTCGGCCTCATGCCGGCCCTTTTTCTGTTTGGCGTTCCACATGAAGTTCCTCGACCAAGCCAAGATCTATTGTCGTAGCGGCGATGGCGGCGATGGCGTGATCGCGTTCCGGCGCGAGCGCTTCATCGAGTTCGGCGGCCCGGACGGCGGCGATGGCGGTCGCGGTGGCCATGTCGAGTTCGTGGCGGTCGAGAACCTCAACACCCTGATCGATTTCCGCTACACGCAACATTTCCGCGCCCCCAAGGGCGGCAACGGCGCCGGCTCCGACCGCACCGGGGCGGGTGCCCGCGACGTGGTGATCAAGGTGCCGGTGGGCACCCAGATCGTCGACGATGACGACCGCGAGCTGGTGTTGGCCGACCTCGACCGGCCGGGCAAGCGCGTCACGCTGCTGCGCGGCGGCGATGGCGGGCACGGCAACGCCCACTTCAAGACCAGCACGAACCGCGCGCCGCGCCGCGCCGACAAGGGCTGGCCGGGCGAGGAGCGTTGGGTCTGGCTGCGGCTCAAGCTGATCGCCGATGCCGGGCTGGTGGGCTTGCCCAACGCCGGCAAGAGCACGTTCCTATCGGTGGTCTCTGCGGCGCGGCCCAAGATCGCCGACTATCCGTTCACCACGCTGCATCCGCAGTTGGGTGTGGCGCGGCTGTCGGACACGCAGGAGTTCGTGCTGGCCGACATCCCCGGCCTGATCGAGGGCGCGCACGAGGGCGCTGGCCTGGGCGACCGCTTCCTGGGCCATGTCGAGCGCTGCGCCGTGTTGCTGCATCTGGTCGACGGTGCCGCCGGCGACGTGGTGCGGGCCTGGCGCACGGTGCGCGAGGAGATGGCGGAATACGGCCATGGCCTTGCCGAGAAGCCGGAGATCGTGGCGCTGAACAAGGCCGACGCGATGACCCCGCGCGAGCTGTCGGCACGGCGCACGGCGCTGGCCAAGGCCTGTGGCCACCCGGTCAGGGTGGTCTCCGGCGTCTCGCGCCAGGGCGTCGACGAGGTGCTGCGCGCGATGTGGCCCGCCATGGTCGCGGCGCGCGAGGCGGCGAGGGCGATCGCCGCGTGACGCCGTCGCTGGCCGCGGCGCGGCGGTTGGTCATCAAGATCGGCAGCGCGCTGGTGGTCGATGCGGAGCTGGCGATGCCGCGCTCCGCCTGGCTGGCGCAGGTGGCGCAGGACGTCGCCGAGCTGCGCGCCCGCGGCGTCGAAATCGTGCTGGTCAGCTCCGGCGCCATCGCCCTGGCGCGGCGCGCGCTCAACATGACCGGGGCGCGGTTGCGGCTCGAGGAGAAGCAGGCGGCGGCGGCGGTCGGGCAGATCCGCCTGGCGCAGGCCTGGAGCGAGGCGCTGTCCGGCCACGGCCTGACCGCGGCGCAACTGCTGCTGACGCTGGACGACACCGAGGACCGCCGCCGCTACCTCAACGCGCGCGCCACGCTGACCACGCTGCTGGGGCTCGGCTGCGTCCCGGTCATCAACGAGAACGACAGCGTGGCCACCACCGAGATCCGGTTCGGCGACAACGACCGCCTGGCGGCGCGGGTGGCCGAGATGGTGCAGGCCGACACGCTGGTGCTGCTGAGCGACATCGACGGGCTGTACACCGCTGACCCGAAGCGCGAGCCCGGCGCGCGGCATATTCCCGTCGTCGCGGCGCTGACCCCGGAGGTCGAGGCGATGGGCGGGGAGCCGCCGCCGGGCTATTCCAGTGGCGGGATGCGCACCAAGCTGGCGGCGGCGCGCATCGCCACCGGCGCCGGGGTCGCCATGGCGATTGCGCTGGGTCACGTGACGCATCCGTTGCGCGAGCTGGCGCAGGGCGCGCGCTGCACCTGGTTCCTGCCGGCGCCCGAGGGTCGCAGCGCCCGCAAGCGCTGGATACTGGGCACGCTGCACCCGCAGGGCCGGCTGCTGGTAGACCGCGGCGCGGCACGGGCGCTGGCGTCCGGTCGATCGCTGTTGCCGGCGGGGGTGCGCGCGCTGGAAGGCAGCTTCGGGCGCGGCGACGCGGTCGAGGTGCGCGGACCGGGCGAGGTCGCGGTGGCACGCGGCTTGTCCGCCTACGGCAGTGCCGACGCGCAGCGCATCATCGGCCACCGCAGCGAGGACATCGAGGCGATCCTCGGCTGGCGCGGGCGCGACGAGCTGATCCACCGCGACGATCTGGTGCTGCTCTGAGGCGGCGTCCGGCTTCGACTTCACAGGCCGGGCATTCCGCCGCTACGCTCGCGGCGGGGATCGCGACCGGCAAGGAGCCTTGAGGCATGTTCAATCATGTGCAGATCAAGGTCGACGATTTCGCGGCGAGTCGGCCCTTCTACCAGGCCGTGCTTGGCGTCCTGGGCTACCGGATGGTGCTCGAGACCGAGGGCGTTGCGATGGGCTTCGGCAAGACGCCGAACAACATGCTCGAAATCTCGCAGGCCAACGCGAGCTCCCCGGTCTCGAGGGCCGTCCACATCGCCTTCGTCGCGGCGAGTCGGAGCGCCGTGGAAGCATTCCATGCTACGGCCTTGGCGCACGGGGCCAGGAGCAACGGCGAGCCGGGGCTGCGTCCGCAATACGAGGCCGGCTACTTCGCCGCCTTCGTCATCGATCCGAACGGCCACAACCTCGAAGCCGTGTTCAATGACACCGGGCTCTGACACCTCCGCGTTGGCTGCCAGGACCGAGCGCGAGCAGACCATGCTTGTCGACCCGGATCCGGCGATGATCTGGCTCGATGGCGCGGCGCGGGCGGCGCGGGCGGCATCGGACATCCTGGCGACCGCTCCCGACAGCCTGCGCGCGTCCGGCCTCACCCACGCTGCCAGCGCCTTGCGGGCCGCCGCGGCGGATATCCTGGCCGCCAACGCCCGCGACCTCGCGGCGTTCGATGGCGCCGCCGCGTTCCGCGACCGCCTGACGCTGAGCCCCGAGCGAGTCGAGGCGATGGCGCGGGGGCTCGACGCGGTGGCCGCCCTGCCCGACCCGCTGGACCGTATTCCGGCCGACTGGACGCGGCCGAACGGACTGCGCATCCGTCGCGTGGCACAGCCGATCGGGGTGATCGGCATGATCTACGAAAGCCGCCCCAATGTCGGGGCCGACGCGGCTGCGCTGTGCGTGAAGTCCGGCAACGCGGTGATCCTGCGCGGCGGCTCGGACGGCCGGCATTCGGCGCGCGCCATCCATGCGGCGGTCGCGGCAGGACTGCGGACTGCGGGGCTGCCGGAGGCGTGCGTGCAGTTGCCGCCCTCGGCCGAGCGCAGCTATGTGGCGGCGATGCTGGCCGCCGCCGGCCAGATCGACCTCGTCATCCCGCGCGGCGGCAAGTCGCTGGTGGAGCGGGTGCAGCGCGATGCTAGGGTGCCGGTGCTGGCCCACGCCGAGGGGCTTTGCCACACCTACGTCCATGCCGCCGCCGAGCCGGCGATGGCGCGCGCCATCCTTGCCAACGCCAAGATGCGGCGGACCGGCATCTGCGGCGCAACCGAAACCCTGCTGATCGACGCCAGGGTGGCACCGACGCTGCTGCCGTTGCTGGTGGCGGACCTCGTGGCGCTGGGCTGCGCCTTTCGCGCCGACGAGCGGGCGCGCGCGGTGGTGCCGAGCCTGCCGGCGGCGAGCGACGGCGATTTCCACACCGAATGGCTGGGACCCACCCTGTCGGTCGCGGTGGTTGATGGCGTAGACGCCGCGCTCGCGCATATCCGCCGCTACGGCAGCGAGCATACCGAGGCGATCGTGACCGAGGATGCCGACGCGGCCGATCGGTTCCTGCGCGGGGTCGGCAGCGCCGTGGCGCTGTGGAACGCCTCGACGCAGTTCTGCGACGGCGGCGAGTTCGGCTTCGGCGCCGAAATAGGCATCGCCACCGGTCGGGTGCACGCGCGCGGTCCGGTCGGAGTCGAGCAGCTAACCACGTTCCGCTACGTCGTGACCGGCTCCGGGCAGGTCCGTCCCTGATTTCCGTGACCGACTGGGGCGACCGGCGGCGGCGGCGCGTGGGCCTGCTCGGCGGCTCGTTCAACCCGGCGCACGCCGGCCACCGCCACATCGCGTTGTTGGCCTTGCGGCGGCTGCGGCTCGATCAGGTCTGGCTGCTGGTCTCGCCGGGCAACCCGCTGAAGCGCGAGCGCGGCATGGCCTCGCTGGCCGAGCGGCTGGCCTCCGCCGGCGCGGTCGCCGACGGCCGCCGCGTCATCGCGACCGACATCGAGGCGGCGCTTGGCACGCGCTACACGGTGGACACGCTGCGGGCGCTGCACCGGCACTTCCCGCTGGTGCGCTTCGTCTGGCTGATGGGCGCCGACAACCTGACGCAACTGCCGCTGTGGCGCGGCTGGCGGGAGATCGTGCGCACAACTCCCTTTGCCGTGCTGCCCCGGGCCACCTACACTCACCGGGCGCTGGCGGGGCGCGCGGCGCAGCGCCTCCGTTCAGCGCGGGTTCCGGCCAGCCTCGCTGCGGCCTTGGCCGACATGACTCCGCCGGCTTGGGTGTTCCTGCTGGCACCGCTCCACAACGCCTCGGCGACCGCGAT
>CAXTVL010000107.1:0-8109 GCA_964247515.1 uncultured Acetobacteraceae bacterium
CTACACCACCCTGCCGGGTGGCGCGCAGATCGTGGTGCAGGACGGCGGCGAGAGTGCCGTGCGGATCGGCGACCGCATCCGCGTCGGCGTCGACGCGACGCAGGTGCAGGTGTTCGACACCGACGGCCGGGCCTACCACGCGTCATGACGCAGCAGGGCACCCTGGCGCGGCCGCGACCGGCGCAAGCGTCGCACGCCGTCGCCGCGCGGACGCCGCGCGCGACCGGGGCCGAGCGCAGCGCGTGGTCGAACGCGCTGTTCGTGCTGCCGTTCCTGGTCGCCTACGCGGGGCTGCTGGTCTACCCGCTGCTGCGCGGCTTCGCCATGAGCCTGAACGACTACGACCTGCTGAGCGGCGACACGGTCTATGTCGGCTGGCAGAACTTCGCCCAGCTCTGGGCCGACCCGATCTTCCTGGGCGCCGTGCGCAACAGCGCGTTGTTCGTGCTGATGACGACGCCGGTGTTCGTGGCGCTCGCCATCGTGCTGGCGCTCGCGCTGAACGCCCGCAGCCGCGCCTCGGGCGTGCTGCGCACGGTGTTCTTCGGCTCCTCGGTGCTGTCGGTGACGGTGGTGACGCTGGTCTGGCGGATGGTGCTGCTGCCCCGCCACGGCCTGCTCGCCAACGTCCTGGAGGGGCTGCATTTGCCGCCGATGGCGGTGCTGGCCGACCGCGGGCTCGCCTTGCCGGCGGTGGCGCTGGTGACGGTGTGGTGGGGCATCGGGCTGCCGATGATGCTGTTCCTGGCGGCGTTGCAGCAGATCCCGGGCGAGATCTACGAGGCGGCGCGGCTCGACAACGCCGGCTGGTGGCGCACGCTGTGGCGCATCACCCTGCCCTCGATCCGGCGCACCGTGGTGCTGGTGGCGGTGATCGAGGTGATCCTGCAGTTCCAGTTGTTCGGCCAGGCGCAGTTGCTGACCGGCGGCGGCCCGGACAACGCCAGCCGGCCGATCGTGCAGTTCATCTACGAATCCGGCTTCCGCGACTGGCGGCTCGGCTACGCCGCGGCCGGCTCGCAGGTGCTGTTCGCCTTCATGCTGCTGGCCGCCGGCCTGCAGTTCTGGCTGGGCCGCCGGCGCGGCGCGGAGGCCTGAAACCGGTGCGCCGCCTGCTGGGCAGCATGGGAGGCGGCGACGCCGTGCTGGTGGGCCTGGTGGCGCTGCTGGCGCTGGCCTGGGTGGTCCCGGTGGCCTGGGTGTTCGCGCTCTCGTTCAAGCCCAACGACGTGCTGATGCACAGCACCGGCGGCGTGCTGCGGCCGCCGTTCACCGCGCGCAATTACGCCGACATCGCGACCCATTCCGGCCTGTCCGGCTGGATCGTCAACAGCTTCGTCGTCGCAGGCGCGCAGACGGCGCTGACGCTGATCCTGTGCTCGCTCGCCGGCTACGGCTTCGCCCGCACCCGCTTCCCCGGCCGGAGCTTCGTGCTGGCGCTGGTGCTGGCCGGGCTCGCGGTGCCGGAGCAGGCGATCATCATCCCGCTGTTCAAGACCTTCGCCGACCTCGACCTGCACAACACCTACGCGGGCTTGGTGCTGCCCCGCCTCGCCGCCCCGTTCGGCGTGTTCCTGATGACGCAGTATTTCCGCGCCATCCCCCGCGAGATCGAGGAGGCGGCGATGCTGGACAACGCGTCGCGGCTCAAGATCTTCTGGCGGGTGGTCCTGCCGCTGTCGGTCCCGGCGCAGGCCACGCTCGGCATCTACACGTTCCTGGCCGCCTGGAACGACTATCTGTGGCCGCTGATCTCGGCCACCAAGCCAGAGATGTACACGCTGACGTTGGGCCTGGCCTCGACCCAGACCAACTTCGCGCAGTCCGAGGGGCTCGGCTACCTGATGGCGCAGGCGGTGTTCGCGGGCCTGCCGGTGCTGATCCTGTACTTGTTCTTCCAACGCTACGTCGTCACCGCGGTCGCGGGTTCCGCGGTGCGATGACCCGACCCGCGGAACAACGGCGACGCAGATCGCCGCAACGACACAAGGAGACGACGATGTTCAAGCGGATGCTGCTCGGCGCGGCGCTGGCATGGGGCGGCGCGGCATCGGCCCACGCCGATCCCGTCACCATCACGCTGGCGCGCTTCTTCGGCGCCTGCGAGGGCGAGTACGGCAGCTCGACCGACGTGTCGAAGGCGCGCGGCGAGTGCGGCATCATCACCACGCTGGTCAACAAGTTCAACGCCGACAACCAGGGCGCCATCGTGGTCAAGCCGCAGATCATCGAGTGGAACCCCTACTACAACACCATCACCGCCCGCCTGGTGTCGCACGACGTGCCCACGGTCGCCGTGATGCACATGGCGCAACTGGGCGACTTCGCGGCGCGCAAGCTGGTCCAGCCGCTCGACGCCGTGTTCAAGGACGCCGGCATCGACGCCGCCGACTTCACGCCGGCCGCCCGCTCCGGCACCGAGATCGGCGGACACTTCTACGCGCTGCCGTGGGACACGCATTCCTGGCTGTGGCACTACAACGTCGGGCTGATGAAGCAGGCCGGGCTGGTCGACGCCGGCGGCACGCCGGTGGTGCCGAAATCGGTGGACGAGCTGCTGGCGCAGGCCAAGACCTTCCGCGCCAAGACCGGCAAGCCGCTGCTGCTGCTGGCCCAGCCCGACGCCGCCGGCCAGGCGCGCACGTTCTACACCTATCTCGGCCAGCAGGGCGCCGCCCTGTTCCCGCACGACCCGGGCCATTCCGACTTCGCGACGCCCGCGGCGCACAAGGCGGTCGAGGCGATCGCCGCGATGTACGCGAACTCGCCGCACGACGAGGACTACGCCGCCGCCACCGCGAGCTTCCCCAACGGCGAGGCCGGCATCTACACGAGCGGCACCTGGCTGATCGACAGCTTCCTGGAGGACGCGGCCAAGCCCGGCAGCAAGCTGTCGCAGGGCTACTGGGTGACGGCGTTCCCGACCCTGATGGGCAAGCCCGGCGTCTGGGCGGACGGCCACTCCTGGGTGCTGCTGCGCGGCGCCGTCACCGACGCCAACCGGCCGGCGGTGCTGAAGTTCATGAAGTTCCTCTACGACAACAACTACCAATGGGCGCGCACCGGCCACCTGCCGATCCGCCAGTCGGTCATCACCAGCCAGGCGTTCCTCGACCTGCCGTACCGGAAGAACATCGCCGTGATCTCGCAGGACGCGCTGATCCTGCCGCACGAGGTGCGCCGGCAGTTCGGCATCCAGACCATCATCAGCGAGGAGGTCGACAACGTGCTGGCCAGCGGCAAGAGCGTCGACGCGGCGCTGGCCAGCGCCCAGAGCCGCACCAACACGCTGCTCGCCAACACCCACTGACCGAGGGCACACGACATGGTCTCCGCGCACGTCATCGTCGATCGCGACTTCGTCCTGGCCGAGCTCGACCGCCGCATCTTCGGCGCGTTCGTCGAGCACATGGGCCGCTGCGTCTACGGCGGCATCTTCGAGCCGGGGCATCCCACCGCCGACGCGCGCGGCTTCCGGGCCGACGTGCTGGAACTGACCCGCGAGCTGGGCGCCACCATCGTCCGCTATCCCGGCGGCAACTTCCTGTCCGGCTACGACTGGCGCGACGGCGTGGGGCCGGTGGCCGAGCGTCCGCGCCGGCTCGACCTGGCCTGGTTCTCGACCGAGACCAACCGCTTCGGCACCAACGAGTTCATCGAGTGGGCGCGCGAGGCCGGCGTCGAGCCGATGTTGGGGGTCAACCTCGGCACCGGCGGCCCGCAGGAGGCGCGCCATCTGCTCGAATACTGCAACCACCCCGGCGGCACGGCGCTGAGCGAATTGCGCCGCGAACACGGCCACCCCGCCCCGCACGACGTCAAGTTCTGGTGCCTCGGCAACGAGATGGACGGGCCATGGCAGATCAACGCGCGCACCGCCGGGGAGTACGGCCGCGTCGCGCACGAGACCGCGAAGGTGATGCGCTGGGTCGACCCGTCGATCGAGCTGGCCGCCTGCGGCTCGTCCAACCGCGAGATGGCGACCTTCGGCGCCTGGGAGGACACCGTGCTGGAGCATACCTTCGACGACGTGGACTTCATCTCGCTGCACACGTACTTCACCAACCCGCACGGCACCACCGAGGAGTTCTTCGGCAACATCGAGCGCATGGACAGCTTCATCAAGGAAGTCGTCGCGGTCGCCGACGCCGTCGCGGCACGCCGCCGCTCGCCCAAGCGGATCATGCTGTCGTTCGATGAGTGGAACGTCTGGTACAAGGCGCGCGGCCTGCAGTACCAGCGCGTCGCCGGCTGGCCCGAGGCGCCCAAGCTGATCGAGGAAGTGTACAACGTCGAGGACGCGCTGGTGGTGGGCGGCGCGCTCATCACGCTGATGAACAACGCCGACCGGGTGCGCTGCGCCTGCCTGGCGCAGCTCGTCAACGTGATCGGCCCGATCATGACCGAGACCGGCGGCCCCGCCTGGCGGCAGACCATCTTCCACCCGTTCGCGCTGGCCGCCCGCCATGCCAGCGGCCGGGTCCTGCGCGGCGTGGTCAGCTCGCCCTCGTACGCCGCGACCAGCGCGCCCCAAATCGCCTACCTGCTGGCCAGCGTGGTCGAGGACGAGGCGGCCGGCCGGGTCGCGGTCTTCGCGCTGAACCGGCATCTCAGCGAGGAGATGGAGCTGTCGGTCGAGCTGCGCGGCCTCGCGGTCTCGCGTGTCGAGACGGCGGCGCAGGTGCATCACGCCAACATGAAGGCGACCAACACCAAGGCCGCCCCGGACACACTGGTGCCGACACCGCTCGAAGGCGCCATGGTCGCCGAGGGCCGCCTCACCGCGCGGCTGCGGCCGGGATCGTGGAACGTGATCGTGCTTGGCACGGAATGATTCATGGAAAATTAGAACTCGGCGCCCCAGTATTGCGACGATGACCGAACCCGAAACGGTGCCATGACCGACGCCTTGGAGGCAACCATCGCCGAACGCGCCGCGCGCCCCGCCCGCGGGAGCTTGCAGGAGCAGCTCGACACCTTGCAGCGCCAGGTCGACCGGCTGCGCGTGGTCGAGCAGCAGATGGCCTCGCTGGGCCATCTCGGCACCTGGGAGATCGAGCTGTCGAGCGGGCGCGCCACCTGGCCCGCGCCGATCCACCGCCTGCTGGGTGCTGCGGCCAGCGAGTCGCTCGGGCTGGAGCAGGTGCTGGGCCTGTTCCCCGCCGAAGCCGCCAAGGCGATGTCGCGGGCGCTGCGCGACCTGCGCCATGGCGGACCCGGGCTCGACCTCACGATGCCGTTCGCGACCGCGGGCGAGCGCACCGGCTGGCTGCGCGTGCTGGGGCAGGTCGAGCGCGGCCCGATGGAGCGCGGCGCGGTCGGTGGCGGCACGATCGTCGGCATCATGCGCGACGTCACCCGCGAGCACGACCTCGACCAGCAATTGTCGCAGGCGAGGCAGCAGGACCCGCTGACCGGCCTCGCCAACCGCGGCCAGTTGCTCGAGCGGCTGCGCGGCACCGCCGGCCAGGAGGGCTCGGCGCTGCTGCTCGTCGACATCGACCAGTTGGGCGACGTCAACGCCTGCTACGGCCAGGCCAGCGGCGATCAGGTATTGGTCGAGGCGGCGCGGCGGGTGCAACTCGGCCTGCAGCCCGGCGAGACGGCCTACCGGGTCGGCGGCCACACCTTCGCGCTCACCATCGCCCGCGACGTCGGCCCCGAGCAGGCGCTGGCCCGCGCCCAGCAGCTCCAGGCCCAGGTGTCCGGCCCGGGGCAACTGCCCGCGGCGACCATCACGGTGGCGGCACGGGTGGGTGCGGCGAGCCACCTCGCCCACGGCCGCCAACCCGTCGACCTGCTGCACGACGCCACCGCGGCGCTGGGGCAGGCCAAGGCGCAGCCGTTCGCCCCGGTGTCGCTGTTCCGCCCCGCCCCGGGCCGCGAGCCGGAGCAGCGGCTGGGCGTCGTCACCGGGCTGCGCCAGGGCCTCAACCGGGTCGAGCTGGAGCTGTTCTACCAGCCGATCGTCGACCTCGGCACCCGCGCCGCGCGCGGCATGGAGGGGCTGATCCGCTGGCGCCACCCGACCCGTGGCCTGCTGCGCCCGGCGGCGTTCCAGGCCGGGCTGCACGACCCGACGCTGGCCATGGAGATCGGCGAATTCGTGCTGGAGCGCGGCCTCAAGCAGATGCGCCGCTGGCTCGACGCCGGGGTGCCGGTCGGCTGCCTCAACCTCAACGTCTCCGACGGCCAGTTGCGTCGCGGCGACCTGGTCGAGCAGATCGGCGAGGCGCTGCTGAAGCAGCGGATCGAGCCGTGGCGGCTGCGGGTCGAGGTGCTGGAGAGCACCTTCCTGGAACACGAGCCGGAGCAGATCTCGGCCACCCTGGCGCGGCTGCAGAAGCTCGGCGTGCTGAACGCGCTGGACGATTTCGGCACCGGCTACGCCTCGCTCACCCACCTCAAGCAGCTCAACGTCAACCACATCAAGATCGACCGCTCGTTCATCAAGGACATCTGCCGCAACCCGAGCGACGCCGCGATCACGCGCGGCATGATCGACCTCGCCCGCAACCTGGGCATTCCCATGACCGCCGAGGGGATCGAGCAGCCGCAGCAACTGACCATGCTGCTGTCGGCGCGCTGCAGCTACGGCCAGGGCTACCTGTTCGCCCGCCCGATGCCGGCGGAGGAAGTGCCGGGCTTCCTCGCCCGCTGGCAGGCCGGCGAGGCCGACGCGGTGTTCGAGGGTGCCAAGCGTCCCTAGCTGCGCCAATGCAGGGTCTGCGGCCGCAACGGGTTGGCGAACGGGCGCGCTTCCCGCCGGCTCGCCGCGTATTCGCGCTTCAGCCGCAGGAACCATCGCAACTGCGCGTCCGCGTCGCCCACGAACATCGGCGGCGGGAACGGCGCGTCGGCCGCGTCCAGCTTGACCGCGATGTCCCAGTCCTGGCGCAGGAAGTCGTACGCCATCCAGCGCGCCAGCGGGCGCAACGGCGCGAGCCAGGGCAGCGTCCAGTAGACGCAGTAGTGCACGTCGGTCTCGCCGGTCTCGACCGGGGTGGAGGCGGCCAGCACGCAGGCCTGGTGGCGCTCGCCGCTGATGTGCTCGATGCGCAACCCGGGCAGCGCGATCGCCACGTCGACATGCACCTGGCGGCCCAGCAGCCGGTACGGATTGGCGCCCTGCTTCAGGTGGTGGCGCTGCATCCGGAACCCCATGCCGTCCGGCTCGAAATGCTTCTCCTTGAGCCGCAGCGAGGTGGAGGGCTTGGATTTCCACCAGCGCGAGGTGTGCACGAAGGCCGGGTGCGCCGGGTCGATGAAGCCCATGGTGGCGATGTCGGCCTCGCACGGGAACCGCAGCGTGGCGGCGACCTGCGGCGCCACGCCGGCAAAGCCGGGTACCGTCGGCACCGGCGGCAGCGGCTCGGGCGGCGCGTCCGGGTGTGCCGCCATGAACACCCAGACATTGCCCTGCACCTCGCGGCACGGGAACTGGCGCAGCCGGAACCGTCCCGGCTCGACCGTCTCGCCCGGCGCGTTGGCCGGGATCTCGAGGCAGCGCCCGTCCTCGGTCGAGAAGTTCCAGCCGTGGTAGCCGCAGCGCAGGGCGCCGTCGCGGCACTGGCCGTGGTGCATCGGCATTCCGCGGTGCGGGCAGGAATCGAGGAAGGCGTAGACCGAGCCGTCAGCCCTGCGGCCCAACAGCAGCGATTGGCCGAGCAGGCGGACGGCGACGGGCCGGTCGATCCGGACCTTTCGGCCGAGCGTCGCCAGATACCAGAAGTCGCGCAGGAAGGGGTCCATCGGCGAGGCTCTACACCGGCCGCGCGAGCCCTGCCAAACCCCGCGGAGCTGGTGCCGGGTGAGGGATTTGAACCCCCGACCCCCTGATTACAAATCAGGTGCACTACCGCTGTGCTAACCCGGCCGCCGCGCTTGCTCCGCGTGGGGGCTTATGGACCGCTCCGCCGTCACGGTTCAACGCCCGATCGTATGAAGTGTGTTTCACCGCACAGACACCGTGGCGACAAGCGTCGCGCCCTATCTCGAACGCCATGGAGAGCGGGTCCCCGTGCTCCAGGCATCCCGCGACCTGCAGACGTCGCGCCATCGGAGACTTCCATGCGTCCGTCCCATCCCGAGCTTCCCACCCGCTCGCGT
>CAXTVL010000108.1:0-368 GCA_964247515.1 uncultured Acetobacteraceae bacterium
CACGCCGCCCGCTCCGTCGTCCGCAGCACCGCCTCGGCCAGAAGGTGCCGGTCGAGATCGGCACCGCCGACCTCCTCGCCGATGCGCCCCTGGCGCAGCACGGCGACCCGGTCGCAGAGCTGGACCAGCTCCTCGAAATCCGAGCTGACCACCACGGCGGACATGCCGAGCGCGACCTCGCGGCGCACCGCGGCGTAGACCTCCTCGCGCGCGCCGACATCGACGCCCTGGGTCGGCTCGTCGAGCAGGAGCAGCAGCGGGCGGCGGCGCAGCCAGCGCGCCAGCACCACCTTCTGCTGGTTGCCGCCCGCCAGGGCGGCCCCCAGGTAGCTGTACTCCCGCGCCGTGATCGCGAACCCGCCCCCCCC
>CAXTVL010000108.1:378-8109 GCA_964247515.1 uncultured Acetobacteraceae bacterium
GTCGGGCGGCAACCAACAGAAGGTGGTGCTGGCGCGCTGGCTGCGCCGCCGCCCGACAGGGCGGACACCAGGTCGCTGTCGTCCCGCGACTTGATCGAGAACCGGCCGACCGCTTCGCGCGCGTCCGCGCCCTCCTGGCGGTGGTCGAACCGCCACCCGTTCCAGTAGCGCGAGACTTCCGCCATCGAAAGGTTCTCGCGCACCGTCAGGGTCTGGAACACGCCCTCGCGCTCGCGGTGCTCGGGAACGTAGGCGACCCCGCGCTCGATGGCGTCCCGCGGCCGTCGGAACGCGGCGGGCGCGCCGCCGACGCGGATGTCGCCGCCCTCACGCGGCCGGGCGCCGAAGATCATCCGCAGCAGAGCGGTGCGGCCCGATCCGAGCAGGCCCGCGATCCCCAGCACCTCGCCCCGGCGCACGGCGAAGCTGACCCCGCGCAACGGGCCGCCGCGCAGACCCACGACCTCGAGTGCCGGCGGGCCATGGCGGGCGCCGCGCTCCACGTCCGCCGCGCGCTGCCGCCGCAGCCTTCGTCCGACGATGTGCTCGATCAGGTCGTCCTCGGTCATGCCCGCGACGGGGCGGGTCATGGCGTGGCGGCCGTCCCTGAGGACCGTGACCGCGTCGCCGATCCGCAGCACTTCGTCGAGCCTGTGGCTGACGTAGAGGATGGTGTGGCCCTGGCCCGCGAACCGCCGCACCGCGTCGAGCAGGATCTCGACCTCGTGGTCGGGCAGCGAGGCCGTCGGCTCGTCCAGCACGAGTGCCGCGACCGAATGCCCGTCATCGTCCTGAAGCGCGCGGGCGATCGCCACCATCGTCTGGTCCGCCTGCCGCAGACCGGACATTTCGGCACCCGGGCTGGCCGCGATCTGGAAACGATCCAGGATCCGTTGCGTGCGCCGCCGCAGCGCGCGCCAGCGGACCGTGCCGGCGCAAGTCGGGTAGGCGTTGCCCAACGCCATGTTCTCGGCCACGGTCATCGACTGGAACACGGCCGGGTTCTGGTGCACGAAGCGCAGGCCGCGTTCGCGCGCCAGCCGCGGCGTCATGGCGTCCGAGGCGATGGTCTGCCCCAGCAGGCCGATGGAGCCGCCAGGCTCGCCGCGATGGAGTCCGGCCAGCAGCTTGATCAGCGTCGATTTGCCCGAGCCGTTGCCGCCCAGCAGGCCGTGGACCTGCCCGCGCCCCACCGCGAAGCTGACGTCGTCCAGCGCCCGCGTCGCGCCGAACGTCTTGGACAGGGAGTTGATCCCGAGGGCGACATCATCGCCAAGGGACATCGACGCCGTCCGTTCGATCCGCGACATCCCGGGTCAGTCGGCTGCGCCGTTCCAGACCTTGCGATAGGCGGATCTGTAGTCGAGCCGCGGCTCGTAGAAGGCGCCGGCCGCAGGCAGGTTGTGCTCGCGGTCGACATACTGGAAGCCGAGGCCCTCGCTCGGCAGCTCCTTCGCGTCGGCGCCGGCCAGGACCCGGTTCAGCGTGTCGGCGAGGCCCCAACCGAGCCACGCACTCGGCACCGCGACCGAGAACGTCTGCACGCCGGCGCGGATCAGGTCGAAGTTCTGCGGGAAGCCGTCGCCGCCGCCGACGATCGCCCCCCGCAACCCGGATTGCCGGATCGCCGACTGCAGCCCCATGCCCATCAGCGCGTCGACGCCGAACTCGATCACGTCGGCATGGGGGTTCCTGATAAGCGCCGCCTTCCAGATTTGTGTGGCGGGGTTGGGCACCTGGCTGAAGCTGAAGGTCGAGACATGGTGCGTGCATCCGGGGCAGCGGTCGATCACCGTGTCGAAGCCTGCCGTGTTGCGCTGCCCGATGCGCTGCTGCGTCTCGTCGATGGAGACGATGTCGGCGTGTCCGTTGGACTTCGCGATGATGTAGTAGGCGCGCGCAGCTCCCGACTTCTCGAAGAAGTCGCCGGCGTTGCTCGAGCCGCGTATGTTGATCGTGGCCGCGAACAGCCTCTCCTGGCTGCCGAACGCGGGATCGTCGCAGTCCAGCGAGGCGAAGGCCACGACCGGGACATGCCCGTCCTTGGCCTGCAACAGAGCGCTCTTGATGCCCGGGCAGTCGAACGCCGCCACCGCGATGCCGTCGACCCTGGCCGCGACGCCCCGCCGGATGATGTCGGCGGCGGTCGATGGGTCGGCCTTGCCGTCCTTGACCTGCAGCTTCCAGCCTAGTTGTTTGGCTGCCTCGGCGAAACCGTTCGTCTGCTGCACGCACGCGACGTAGGCCTGGCCGCAGGACAGGTACCAGACGGTCTTGCCACGCACGGCCTTGGGGCCGGAACTCGGCGGCGGCTCGAAGTCGCCCTGGTAGCCGGCGTCGACGATCGCCTGCGCCTTCGCCACGATGTCGTCGGCCGAGGCGGGGACGGCGGATGCGGCCAGCAGTGACGCGGCCAGCGCCACCGCCCGGGCAAGGTGCGCCATGCGAGGTCCCGGCGCCGGGCCGATGCGAGCCAGCTTCATGGCATCCTCCGCGATGCGTTCGGCTAGGACTTCGACCCGTCCAGCCGTTCCCCGACCGCTACCATGGCGGCAGTCGCCGCAGCGCCGACAAAATCGGCATATCAGTTAGTGTCCGTCCGGCACGATGCCGCCGAGCGCGGCCACGGCTCAGTCGCGGGCCGCCCAGAGCAGGCCACGGCGCATGATCTCGCGCATCTGCGGCACCTCGAACTCGCTCGCGACATGGCCGAGCGCGCTGTAGAACACGCGGCCGGCGCCATGCCGACGCTTCCAGACCACCGGCATCACCACGCCCTCGATCCAGGCGGCGTGCTCGCCCGAGAAGCGCGTCGTCGCCAGCACCTCGTTGCCGGGGTCGACGTGCATGTAGTACTGCTCGGAACGGTATGCGAAGCTCGGCGGCAGGCCGGCCATGATCGGGTCGTCCGGGCGTGCGACCTCGACCGTGTAGTCGATGATGTTGCCGGGATGCGCGACCCACTGGCCGCCAACCATGAACTGATACTCGACGGAGTTGCGGAACGCGTCGCCCATGCCGCCGTGATAGCCGGCCAGGCCCACGCCGCCCTGCACCGCGCGCGTGAGATTGTCGGCCTCCTGCTTGGCGATGTCGGACATGGTGTAGATCGGCACGACCAGGCTCATGCCGGCGATCGCCGGGTCGGCGAAGGCCGCGGTGGTGTTCTCGACCCGGGTCTTGAACCCGGCCTCGTCCAGCATGGCGGCGATCACCCGGGCACCCTGTTCCGGCTCGTGCCCCTCCCAGCCGCCCCACACGATCAACGCTTCGCGCATCGGCTCCTCCTTCGGTGGGTTACGCAAGCTCGCCCGGGCGCAGCGGCTCGGGACGTTGCGGGCGGCTGTCGATGGCGACGAACCGGCCGCTGTCCGACGAGCGGCCGAACGCCTCCATGACCTCGAGCACGTGCAACGCCAATGCGCCGCTGGCCCGGTGCGGCCGCTCGTCACGGATCGCGTGGGCCATGTCGGCGACGCCGATGCTGCGGTAGTTGGCGTCGGCGTAGGCCGCCCGCGTCGCGGCCCGTTCCCACTCGCCGCCGGTCGCGGCGCGCTCGATTTGGCCGCCGAAATGGTTGGGGTCGGGCACGACCAACGAGCCTTCGGTGCCGTACAGCTCCAACGGCGTGTGGCGGTGCTTGGCGACGTCGAAGCTCATCGCCATCGACACCACGGCACCGGAGACGAATTGCAGCGTGCCGGCGACATGGGTCGCGACCTCGACCGGGATGCTGGCGCCGCGCTGCTTCTCGCTGGTGACGACGCGCGTGTCGCGCAACTTGCTGGCCATGCCGGCGACGCGCGCCACCGGCCCCAGCAGGTTCACCAGCGCGGTCAGGTAGTACGGCCCCATGTCGAGCATCGGGCCGCCGCCGTCGAGATAGTAGAACGCCGGCGCGGGATGCCAACGCTCGTGGCCCGGACACAGGAAGAACGCGCTGCCACCGACCGGCCGGCCGATGGCGCCGTCGTCGACCAGGCGGCGGCAGGTCTGGTGCGCGCCGCCCAGGAAGGTGTCGGGCGCGCAGCCGACCCGCAGCCCGCGTGCCTGGGCCGCGTCCAGGAGGCGGCGGGCCTCGGCCGTGGCGATGCCGAGCGGCTTCTCCGAGTAGACGTGCTTGCCGGCGTCGATGGCGCGCAGGCCGACCTCGACATGGGCCTTCGGCACCGTGAGGTTGACCACGATCTCGACCGACGGGTCGGCCAGCAGCGCCTCCACGCTGGTGGCGCGCAGCCCGAACTCGTGGGCGCGGTCCCGTGCCGCCGCCGGATCGGCGTCGGCCAGCGCGCGGATGTCGAGGACCGGGAACGATGTCGCCGCCTTCAGGTAGGCCGGGCTGATGGTGCCGCAGCCGACGAGCCCGATCCCGACCTTGTCCTTCATGTGCCCCCCTGCGCCATTAGCCGAACGACGCCGTGGCCTGTCAACGCCGCCCGGCCGCCTTGCTTGACAGTGCGGTTGGTTGGGCGGCAGCTTTTGCGTGCGTCAAAGAGAGCGCGCCTCAGCGCCCGCCGTTCCAGGAGAGATGTCCAGTGTCCCGCCGAACCCCGAACAGCGTCCTCGTGGCCGCGTGCCTGGCGGCGCGACTGGTCCTGGCCGCCGGCGCCGGCCATGCCGACACCCTGCTCAAGATCGTCCATGTCGAGACCAACCCCGACGAGGTGGCGCTGTGGAACCGCATCGGCACGGACTACGCGGCGTCGCATCCGGGCGTCTCGGTGCGATTCCAGTACCTGGAGAACGAGGCGTACAAGGCCAAGCTGCCGACCATGCTGCAGAGCGAGGACCGGCCGGCGATCATCTATAGCTGGGCCGGCGGCGTGATGCGCGCCCAGATCGACGCCGGCTACGTCCGTCCGCTGAGCGCCGCGGCGCAGGGCCTCTCGGCCGCCATGGCGCCCTCGGCGGAGCGGGCCTTCGAGGTGGACGGCAAGGCGTATGGCGTGCCGGTGCTGACCAGCGACGTGGCGTTCTTCTACAACAAGGCGCTGTTCGCCAAGGCCGGCGTCGACGCCCAGGCCATCAAGACCTGGCCGGACCTGCTGGCCGCGGTCAAGACGATCAAGGCCGCCGGCATCACGCCGATCATCGTGGGGGCGGGCGAGAAGTGGCCGATGCACTTCTACTGGTCGTACTTGGCCCTGCGCGCCGGCGGCGCGGACGTCGTGGCGCGTGCCCGCGCCGGCCGGGATGGCGGCTTCAACAACCCGGCCTTCGTGGAGGCCGGCACCAGGCTGCGCGAGCTGGCGGCGCTCGATCCGTTCCAGCCGGGCTATCTCGGCTCGCTGGCCCTGCAGGCGGCCGGGCTGTTCGGCGATGGCCGTGGCGCGATGCAGTTGATGGGCAACTGGCTGCTCGGCACGCAGCGCGGCAACGCCGCCGACGGCCGCGGTCTGGCCAGCGACCAGATCGGCGTGTTCGCGTTCCCGCTGCTGCCGGACGGCAGGGGCAAGCTCGGTGACGCGCTCGGCGGCGTCAACGGCTTCCTCGTGACCAAAAGCGCGCCGCCGCAGGCCGAGGACTTCCTGGCGTTCTTCAGCCAGCCGAAATACCAGCAGGAAGCCGCGGCGCGCGGCTACTACATCCCCACGCTCAAGGGCACCACGGCGCGCATCGACGAGCCGGTGACGCGCCGCGTCGCCGACACGCTGGCCGGCGCCAGCAGCCTGCAGATCTTCTTCGACCAGGACCTCGGCCCGTCCGTGGGGCGCGTGGTCAACGACATCTCGGTGGCCGTGGCGGCCGGCCAGACCTCGCCCAAGGACGCGGCGCAGGCGGTGCAGCAGGCGTGGGAGGACCAGTAGGCCGCGGTTCGTCATGGCCGCGATCACTCGGGCAACGCGATCCGGGACCAGGCGGCGCGACGCCGGCGGCTGGGTCACGGCCTTGGTGTTCGTGCCGCCGGCGGTGCTGCTGTTCACGGTGTTCGTGATGATGCCGCTGGGCGAGGCGGGCTGGTTCAGCCTGTTCAACTGGAACGGCTACGGCTGGCCGCGCGTCTTCGTGGGGTTGAAGAACTACCTGCAGCTGTTCGGCAACGCGACGTTCCGGCAGGCGCTGCGCAACAACCTGCTGATCATCGTGGCCTCGGTCGCGATCCAGTTGCCGCTCGGCCTCGGCATGGCGCTGCTGCTGGCGCGGCGCGGCATCGGCGCCGTCGCGTTCCGCATGGTGTTCTTCCTGCCCTATGTACTGGCCGACGTGGCCGCTGGCCTGATCTTCCGCTTCGTCTTCGACGGTGATTACGGGCCGGTGTCCGGCATCGCGCAGAGCCTGGGCGGCGACAAGCTGTTCATGCTGGCCAGCCCGAACCTGGCGTTCGCGGCGCTGATCGTGGTGGTCGTGTGGAAGTATTTCGGCTTCCACATGATGCTGTACATCGCCGGGTTGCAGGGCATCGACCGCGCGCTGTACGAGGCGGCCCAGATCGACGGCGCCGGCGCCCTGCAGCGGTTCCGCTTCGTCACCCTGCCGCTGCTGGCGCCGATGCTGAGGCTGTCGGTGTTCTTCTCGGTGATCGGCGCGCTGCAGCTGTTCGACATGGTGGTGCCGCTGACCGGCGGCGGCCCGTTCAACGCCACGCACACCATGGTGTCGTTCCTGTACGCGTTCGGCATCACCCGGATGCGGGTGGGCTTCGGCTCCGCCACGGGCGTGCTGCTGTTCATCGTGTGCGTGGGCTTCGCGCTCGGCTACCAGCGCTTCGTCGCCCAGGACGAGGGCGCGCGATGAGCGAGCTGCGGGCGAGCCGCCCGGCGGTCGCGGCGCGCCCTGTCGCGCTTCGCGCGCCTCCGGTGCCACGCCCGACGCGTTCGGGCCTGTATGCCGTGTGGCGCCTGGCGGTGCTGAGCGTGGTCGCCGGCGTCGTGCTGGTGCCGCTGTGGGCCACCGCACTCGGCGGCTTCAAGGACCTGGGCGAGTTGCGCGCCCGCCCGCTCGGCCTGCCACGGGTCTGGCTGTGGCGCAACTACTGGGACATACTGTGCAGCTTTCGTTACTGGCGGGTGCTGGGCAACTCGCTGCTGATCGCGGGGTTCACCGTGGCGCTGACGGTGGCGCTGGCGGCCATGGCGGCGTTCGCCTTCGCGCATCTGCGCTTCTTCGGGCGGCAGTTCCTGTTCGCCTACCTCGCACTCGGACTGATGTTCCCCGCCGCGGCGGCGATCCTGCCGCTGTTCCTCCAGGTCCGCCAACTCGGCCTGGTCGACACGCCGTGGGGGGTGATCCTGCCGCAGGTGGCGTTTGGCCTCGCGATGGGCGTGCTGCTGCTGCGCAATGGCTTCCGGCAGTTGCCGCACGAGTTGATGGAGGCGGCGCTCGTCGATGGCTGCGGCTACATGCGCTACTTCTTCCACGTCACGCTGCCGCTGTCACGGCCGATCCTGGCCACCGTCGCGATCATCGCCTTCGTCGGTAGCTGGAACAACTACCTGCTGCCGCTCATCATGCTGAACAGCGACGCGCGCTATCCCTGGCCGCTCGGCCTGATGGCGTACCAGGGCGAGTATTCGACCTCATGGCAGCTCGTGCTGGCGTTCATCACGCTGACCATCCTCCCGGCCATCGCCATGTTCGTCCTGGCGCAGCGCTACATCGTCGAGGGCCTCACCGCCGGCGCGGTGAAGGGCTGAGCCCGCAAGCTCCCGGCGCTGTTTCACCCAAGCCACTCAGAGGCAGCCCGCGATGCGCGACTACACGCCGCACCATTTCGACCCCGGAGCCGGCACG
>CAXTVL010000109.1:0-7997 GCA_964247515.1 uncultured Acetobacteraceae bacterium
GCCTACGCGCGGGTCAGTTGATCAGCATGACGTAGGACGCGCCGGAACAGGAGACCGCCAGCGTGCCGTCGCCGTAATCCTTGTCGTCAGTGAGCCCGCTCATGTCGTTCCAGAAGAAAGCGAAGGTGTGGCCGGCAAAGTTCTGGCAGCTCAGCGCGGCGTACTGGTAGCCGGGCGTGTTGGCGGGAGACCAGCAGCCCCCGCCCGATTGCGGGACCATACTCCCCGGGTCCTTGGCGATGTAGAGCGCGCAGTTGGTCGATACATAAATAAAAAATCTGGTCGCCATGCCGGGTTCGGCGTTGGCGGGATTGCTGGTCGAGGTCGGTTTGGGGCAGAGCGTCGGCGCCGGCGAGGCGTTGGGCTTGAAAGTCGGGTTGGGGGTCGGCGGGATGGCCGGGACGACTTGCGTGGCTCCGGGCGTCTGGGCCGCGATCTCCTTTTGGTCGGGCGGGAGGTTGTTGGCCAGGTACGACGAGTAGAACCAGTGCGTCACCACCGTCCAGTTGCCGTTGCCATCGGTCAGCAGCGGGTAGCCGTTCACGTCGAACCACTGCCCCACGGTATTGTAGTCGAGGGTGTTCGGCCAGTAGCAGCCGGCGTCGTCAGGTTTGGGATCGTTCCTCCCAGGTGTTTTGTAGCCGAAACTCCCGAGTACGCCGGCGGCGCTTTGGAGCGCGATGCCGAGCGGCGTGGTGGCGGTGATCACGGCTGTGTTGGTGGTGTCCGGGTTCTGCACCACGCCGTTGAGGAACGTCGTACCGCCCGAGGAACAGGTCTTGTCCGCCGGACAGGTCTTCTGGAAATAGTTGCTTGCCAGCATGGTGTAGCTGCCGCAGGCGGTCTGCGTCGGGTTCCCGGTGCAGGCGCTGGCGTCGGGCAGGGCGCCGACGTTGGTACTGAAGTCCGGAACGCCGTCGGCGTCCAGCAGCAGCGGGTAGATCCACAGGCTGTTGGCGTTGTAGGCGTCCGCGTTCAGCTTCGCGGAGATCGCGTTGTTGAGGCGGATAAACGGGTTGATGGCCGAAGCGGTGACGGAGACCGTGGCGAGGCCGCCCAGCAGGAACGGAAACATGGTGTTGGCCGTTGCGGTGGCCGCGACGGTGACGATGAAGCCGCAGATGACGCTCGTATCCTGCGAGGGCGCGGGATTGGTGGAGGAGCCGCCACTTCTGGCGGCGGTGCCGCGCGTTCCCACGTTGAAGCCGTCGATCACCGCCGTGACGGTCGGCCCCGCGGCTTGCCCGGAACAGGCGGTGCTGCCGGCGGGCGAGCCCAGGACGAAACCGCCGGGCAGCGCCGTCACCGCGTTGCAGAACGCGCTCTGGGCCGTAGCCCGGGCGACGGGTTTGAGGCCGTCACCCTTGGCGTAGGTCACGTAGGCGGCGGCGCCCGACAGCGCCGCGTTGTCGGCGGCGCGCTGCAACGCCGCGCGCGCGTCGGTCAGGCGCGACATGTCGACGGCGACACCTGCGGCGATCAGCAGCGGCATCATCGACACCGCGGCGATCACCGCGACCGAGCCGCGCCGGTCGCGCAGCGCCCGCCAGCCAAGCCATGACACGAGGCGGCGCAGGCCCCGCGTCGTCACGGCGACGCCGGACACGCGGCCACGGGATTGCTGTTGGGCTTGGTGCAGAAGATCGTGCTGTTCTGGCGCGGCCGATGCACCGCGACGGCGGTGAAGGTCAGCGGCTTCGACCCGAGGAACAGCGGCAAGACGTTCTGGTAGACGTAGGTCGCCTGTACCACGATGACCGAGTAGCCTTGCACGTAGTCCGTGGAGCTGTCGGCACCCGACTTGGTCAGCATGGACGCTGGCGAACTCGCGAGCTTATAGGCGCCGGCCTTGCCCAGAGCGGTGCTCGTGACCCGGGGAGGAGTGGTCAGTTGCGCCGGGCAGGACGAGATGTTCTCCCAGTCCAGATAGTAGTCGACCTTCTTGAGGTTGGATCCGTCTCCCCGGTTCTTCGGGAAATCGTCGCTCAGGGAGACGATGTTCGCGGCGAAGTTGTTGCTATCGTACGGCAGCAGGTTCATCGCGGCGCCGGCGCACATGTCGGCCAGGTTGCCGCCCGGCGCGGTGACGGCCTGCTGCCCCGCGACCAGCTCGGCGAGCTGGCCGGCGGCGGTGTTGACCTTGGCCTGGACGCGCAACGCGTTGCCGAACTCGATCGTGCCGCACAGCAGCGTCACCATGACCGGCGCGATCAGCGCGAACTCGACCGCCATGGTGCCGGCGCGGTCCGACCCGAGCCCGATGCGGCGGCCGCGCGTCACGACGGGAACGGCTCGACCCGCACCGTCGCCGTCGCCAGCAGCGAGTTGGTCCCGGTCATGGTGGCGAAGGTGCCGAGGTACGGGAAGCGGAACGGCAGCGGGTAGGCGACCTGCACCAGCACGTCCGTCTTGGCGGCGAACGCCGTGCCGTTGCTGAAGAAGGTGTTGCCGAGCGCCCCGGACGCGCTGAGCTTGGCGGGCGTCAGGCTGGCGAAGCCCGCGGCCTGGGTGGCGCCCTGCACGTTGTAGGTGAGCGCCGTGCCGCAATCGCCGGCGACGGCCCCGAACTCGGCGCACACCGCGCTTACGAAGGCGGTCGGGGACGGCAGCGTGTCCATCTGCAGTTGCCGCGCCGCGTCGCGCGCCGAATCGTCCAGCGCCAACTGGATCAGCCCGGTGACGCCGTAGCCCAGGATCGCGAACAGCAGCGTCAGGAACACCGGGCAGACCAGCGCGAACTCGACCGCGCTGGCGCCGCGTCGGTCGCGCAACGCCCGGCATGGCAGCGCCCGGCTGGCCCGCATCATCGTTCAGGCTCCCTCCGTGGCACCGGCCCGACGCTTTAGGCGGCCACGGTTAAGCCACGGTTAAGCGAGGGCGCGCCGTCCGGCCGGGGCCGCGTCAACGATTGGTTAACCTCGATGCCGCACATGGCCATGACCCGGCATGGAGTGGGACATGGACGCAGCGGCGCAGGGTTCGCGGTCAGGCATCGGCCGCCGCCTCGCCTGCGCGGGCCTGGGCGCCATCGCCGCCAGCCTGGCGCTGTGGCGGCGTCCGGCGCGGGCCACGCCCGGCACCCGCGAGATCGCCGACATGACCTGGGTCGAGCTGCGCGCCGCCGGGGCCGGGGGCCCGCGCCCGGCGATCGTGCCCAGCGGCGGGCTCGAGCAGAACGGCCCGCACATGCGCATCGGCAAGCACGACTACATCGTGCGCTGGGCGGCGCGGCGCATCGCCGCGAGGCTGGGCGACGCGCTGGTGGCGCCGGTGGTGTCGTACGTGCCGCAGGGCGACTACCAGCCCGCCACCGGCAACATGCAGTGGCCGGGCACGCTCGGCGTGCCGCCCGCGGTGTTCGCGGCGACGCTGGAAGGCATCGCGCGCAGCCTGAGGCACGCGGGGTTCGAGACCATCTGCCTGATCGCCGACCACGGCCCCTCGCTGGCCCCGCAGGCCGAGGTCGCGGCGCGGCTGGAGCGCGAGTGGGGCGGCAGCCCGCGCGGGCTGGCGGTCGACGCCTACTACGCCGACGCCGCCGAGACCGCCTACCTGCGCGCCCAGGGCGAGAGCCGCGCCGCGATCGGCGAGCACGCGACCATCGCCGACACCTCGGAGCTGATGGCGGTGCGTCCCGAGGGCGTCGACCTGTCGCGGCTCGGGGCCGACTGGCCGGGCCCGGGGCCAGGATCGGGCGTCGTCGGCGACCCGTCGCGTTCCACGGTCGCGCGCGGCGAGGCGCTGATGGCGCTCAAGGTCGAGGCGGCGGTGGCGCGGATCGCCGCCGCCACCCGGCGCGCGGCGGGCTGAGCCGTGCACGAGGCGCTCGTCGTCCTGCGCGCGTTCTGGGGCGCGACGCTGCCGGTGTTGCGAAACTGGCTGGTGCTGGGCGCGGTGTTCGCCGCCCTGGCGCGGCTGTGCCGGAGCTGCAACCCCGGCGCCCCCTGGTGGCGCAAGCCCGACCTCGCGACCGACCTGTGCTTCGCGGTGATCCCGCGGATCCCGATCGCCTACGCGCAGACGGCGATGCTGGCGCTGGGTGCCACCCTGCTCTACGGCATCGGCGACCCGCACGGCGTCGAGGCCTTCATCGCGCACGGGCGCGGGCCGCTGGCGGGGCTCGCGTTCTGGCAGCAGGTGGCGCTCTACCTGCTCGGCAACGACCTCGTGCTGTACTGGACCCATCGCGGCCTGCACACCGCGCGGCTGTGGCGGTTCCACGCCGTCCACCACTCCTCCGAACAGCTCGAATGGACCTCGGCGCACCGCTTCCACCCGCTCGACTTCCTGTTCCACAGCGTGCTGGCCGACGTCGCCATGCTGCTGCTGGGCATCCCGCCGGAGGTGCTGGTCTGGCTGGCGCCGTGGAACATCGGCACCGCCTGCCTGGCGCACGCCAACCTCGACTGGGATTTCGGGCGCCTGCGGTACGCGCTGGCGAGCCCGGTGTTCCACCGCTGGCACCACACCGGCCTGGAGCGTGGCGGCAGCAGCAACTTCGCCGGCGCCTTCCCGCTGTTCGACCTCGTGTTCGGCACCTTCTACATGCCGGCAGGCCAGCGCCCGGACGGCTACGGCATCGGCGAGCCGGACTACCCGCGGCACTTCCCGGGGCAGCTCATGGCCCCGTTCCGGCGCGGCGGCGCGGGCAGCGCAAGCCAGGCCACGGATGGTGCCGACCGCGCTAATGAAATCGCCGCTTGAGCAGTGTGCCTTTTGACCGATGTGTCACCGGCATGTTTTTACCGCACCTTTACATCACCATGACTAGATACGGCCATTCCTTCACGAGAGGACGCAGGGATGCCTCGGTTGTTGGCCACGCTGGCGCGGTTCAAGCGGGACGATGCGGGTGTCACGACGGTCGAGTACGGCTTGATCGTGGCCTTGATCGCCACCGCGATCTTCGCGTCTGTCAGCACACTCGGCACCACGCTCAAAACGGATTTCACCAACTTGGCAGGCCAGGTGAGCACCGCCAACGCCGCCAAATGATCTCACGCCTTCGCCTCGGTAACGCGAGCGGGCCTTCGCGTGAGTGAGGCGTCGCTCGCCGGCGCGCCGATCCGGCTGCCGGCTTGGGCCTGGGCACCGCGCGACCGCAAGACCTTGTGGTTCTGCGCGATCCTGGTCGGCGTTTGCGTCGGTTTCCTGATCGCCTCCTTTCGGGGCAACAGCGGTGTCGGCAAGCCATATCTGTCCGGCGACTTCTTCGCGCTCTGGTCTTACCCGAAGGTCGCGTTTGCCCGCTCGGCGGTGGAACTCTACGAGGCCGGAAAGCTGCATGAAGCCCAATTGGCACTTGGGATGTCGCCTCAGGAGCAGGCACCGTTCCCTTACCCACCAACATTCCTGCTGGCACTCTGGCCGCTTCGCTTGCTGTCGTACAACGCCGCCTATGTCGGCTGGGTCGGCGTCACCTTGCTACTCTGCCTGCTCGCGAACTGCGCCGGTGCCCGCGGCAAGAGGTTCATCACCTTTGCGACCCTGATCGCTCCCTCGACCACGGCCTGTCTCGTCTGTGGTCAGAGCGGGTTCCTATTGGCGGCGCTGCTGGTGGGCGGCCTTCGGCTGCTGCCACACCGGCCGATCTTGGCCGGCATGCTGTTCGGGTTGCTGACCTACAAGCCACAGTTCGGCATCCTGCTGCCGGTGGCCTTGGTCGCGGCCGGGCAGTGGCGCTGCATCGCAGCCGCCTGCGCCACCACCGCCGGCCTGGTCGCCGTCACCATCGCGGCGTTCGGAGCATCGGCCTGGGAGGCGTGCTGGCGGGCGCTGCCTGCCTACGCCGCCTGGTTCGACGCCTTGATGGCCGAGAACCCGTTCATGCCCACGGTGCTGACCAATTTGCAACGGCTCGGGGCACCGCCGGAGGTGGCGCAAGCCGCTCAGGCCGGGGCGGCGCTGGCGGCCGCCATCGTCGTCTGGCGTGCCTGGCGGCAGCAGTCTCGCCTCGCCGTCCCGGCCCTGCTCGCGGCGACCTGCCTCGCCACTCCGCACGCCTTCGTCTACGACCTGCCGCTGCTGTCGAGCGCCGTGTTCCTGTTCGCCGCCCATCGGCTGCGCTCGACCGGGTCGCTGCTGCTGCCCGAGATCGCGGTGCTGGTCCTGGTACTGGCGATCCCGGCGACCGTGGCCTTCCCAAACTGTCGTATGCCGGTCAGCACGATCGCGATCGGCCTGTTCCTGGCCCTGATCTTGGCACCCGGCTCGGTCGCGGACCTGGGGCACCCCATGCGCCACGCCACCGGGGCGATCGCGTGAGCCAGGCTTCGCGTGCCGATGCGTCGGTCCGGTTGCCGGGCTCGGCTTGGGCGCCGCACGACCGCAAGACCGCGTGGCTCTGCGCCATCCTAATTGGCGCTTGCCTGCTGTTCCTGATCGCCGCCGTTCAGGTCAACAGCGGCGCCGGCAAGCCGTACCTGTCCGGCGACTTCTGCGCGCTCTGGTCCTGGGCCAAGATCGCTGCTAGGCGCCCGGTGGCGGAACTCTACGATCCGTTAATGCTGCACAGCGCCCAGGTGGCACTGGGAATGACACCGCAGGACGAGTACCCGTTCTCGTATCCGCCGACTGTCCTGCTCCTGCTCTGGCCGATCGGGCTGCTGCCGTACCTGGCCGCCTACCTTGCCTGGGTCGGCGTCACATTGCCGCTCTGCGTGCTGGCGAGCTGCGCCGGCGCTCGCTGCAAGGCGTCCATGGCGGCGGCGACCTTGCTCGCTCCCTCGACAGCGATCTGTCTCGTCTCGGGCCAAAGCGGGTTCCTGCTGGCGGCGCTGCTGGTCGGCGGCCTGCGGTTGCTGCCGCATCGGCCGATCTTGGCCGGCGTGCTGTTCGGCCTGCTGACTTACAAGCCGCAGTTCGGCATCCTGGTGCCAGTAGCCCTGGTCGCGGCCGGGCAGTGGCGCTGCATCGCCGCCGCCTGCGTCACCACGGCCAGCATGATCGCCGCCACCACAGCAGCGTTCGGCAGTATCGCGTGGGAGACGTGGACGCGCACGCTGCCCGCCTACGCCGCTTGGTTCTACAAGGTAATGGCAGAGAACCCGTTCATTCCGACGGTAGTGAACAACCTGCAGCGGCTCGGGGCGTCGCAGGGCCCGGCGCGCGCCGTCCAGGGCACGGCGGCGCTGGCGGCGGGCGTCGTGGTCTGGCGCGCCTGGCGGCTTCTGCCGCATGGCCTCGCCGTTCCGGCACTGCTGGCGGCAACCTGCCTCGCGACGCCGTACGCCTTCGTCTACGACCTGCCGATGTTGTCGAGCGCCGTGTTCCTGTTCGCCGCTCATCGGCTACGCTCGGCCGGGTCGCTGTGGTTTTCCGAGATCGTGGTGTTGGTGCTGGTGCTGGCGATCCCAGCGGTCGCGGTCTTTCCCAGTATCCACATCCCAGTCAGCACGGTCGCGATCGGTCTATTCCTGACACTCATCATGTCGGCGGGCCGGGCGACGGTGCGACCCGGATTGGGTTCGGAACACGTCACTGGACGCGCGTCTCGCGATTTCGCGTTGCCGACGCAAGGTGCGCCGTAGTGATCCATCGAAGCCAATTCCCGGCAACGATGTCATCAATACTTTATTAACCAGCGCGCAGGCAGATTAGTTCAGCGTCGATTCGGGTGGGCGACAATTCATAACCGTCGCGGCGTCAAAATTCCTTGATCCCACGCAAAAACGATTAGTAAAACGTAATGATACCAGCCGTTAAGAGAGGACACACGATGCTCCGCCACCTTACCACGCTGACCCGGTTCAAGCGCGATGAGAAGGGTGTCACCGCCCTCGAATACGGGCTGATCGCCGCGCTAATCGCCGTCGTGATCATCGGCGCTGTCACCAATCTCGGAAGCCAGCTCAACTCCACGTTCACCAACATCAGCACCAAGATGTCTGCCGCCAGCACTGCCAGCAGCATCACCGCCAGCAAGTAGAAAACGGCGGACGCCTCGCACCAGCCCGGAGCCGCCCTCCTTGCCCCTGCCCTCGATCCTGGTGGGCGCC
>CAXTVL010000110.1:0-7989 GCA_964247515.1 uncultured Acetobacteraceae bacterium
GTCGAGCGGTGCCGCTCGACATGACGGCGAGAAGGAGGAGGGCCGCGCGCAGCATGGCTTCCTTGTAGCCGCGCGCCACCCCAGGCGTCATCTTGCGGTTGCGTCACCTTGCGGCGCCACTGCCGCGCGCCTAGCTTGCGCCGCTGGTCGACAGGGTGGGGTCGGGAGGATCGGCATGTTCAAGGGCTCGCTCGTCGCACTCATCACCCCGATGCGGCCGGACGGCGCGTTGGACGAGGCGGCTCTGGAAAGGTTCGTCGATTGGCAGATCGCCCAAGGCACCCACGGCCTGGTGCCGGTCGGCACCACAGGCGAGTCGCCGACCTTGAGCCATGACGAGCACAGGCGGGTGGTGGAGATCACCATCGCCACCGCCGCCGGGCGCGTGCCGGTGGTCGCCGGCGCCGGGTCGAACAGCACCGAGGAGGCGATCCAACTGGCCCGCCACGCCCGTGCCGCGGGCGCCGACGCGGCGCTGGTGGTGACGCCCTACTACAACCGGCCGACGCAAGAGGGGCTGTTCCAGCATTTCACCGCCGTGGCCGAGGCCGGCGGGTTGCCGATCGTGATCTACAACATTCCCGGCCGCAGCGTCGTCGACATGAGCGTCGACACCATGGCGCGGCTCGCCCGTCACCCGAACATCGTGGGCGTCAAGGACGCCACCGCCAACCTCGCGCGCCCGCTGCACACTCGCGCCGCTTGCGGCCCCGGTTTCGTGCAGTTGTCGGGCGAGGACCATACCGCCGTGGCGTTCCTCGCGTCCGGCGGGGATGGCTGCATCAGCGTCACCGCGAACGTGGCGCCGCGCCTGTGCAGCCGGATGCAGCAGGCGTGGCGGGACGGGCAGACGCCGGAGGCGATGGCGATCCAGGACCGCCTGCTGCCGCTGCACGACGCGCTGTTCTGCGAGAGCAGTCCCGGCCCGGTGAAGCACGCGGCCAGCCTGCTCGGCCACGCCCACGAGTTCTGCCGCCTGCCGCTGGCGCCGGTCGCGGCCAGCACGCGCGAGCGGGTGCGCTCGGCCCTGGTCGGCCTCGGGCTGTTGAACTGAGCCGATGGCGGATACCAAGACCAAGTCGAAATCCGGCCTGATCTCGCACGGCATCGCGGCGCAGAACCGCAAGGCGCGCTACGACTACACCATCAAGGAGACGGTCGAGGCCGGGCTGGTGCTGAAGGGGCCGGAGGTCAAGAGCCTGCGCCACGGCCGCGCCACGCTGACCGAGGCGTGGGCCGGCGAGCGTGACGGCGAGATGTTCCTGTTCAACGCCTACATCCCCGAATACCAGGGCGGCGTGCTGAGCCGGTTCGAACCGCGCGCCCCGCGCAAGCTGCTGCTCGGGCACAAGCAGATCGACAAGCTGCTGGGCGCCGTGGCGCGCCAGGGCTCGACGTTGGTGCCGTTGCAGATCCATTTCAACGACCGTGGCTTGGCCAAGGTGCTGCTGGGCGTGGGCGAGGGGCGCAAGAAGTCTGACAAGCGCGCGGCGGTGGCGGCACGCGACTGGCAGCGCGACAAGGCCCGCCTCATGCGCGACCGGGGCTGAAGCCGGTTCAGCCTCCGGCCGCCGCCAGCCGCGTCCGCATGTCGGCGGCGGGCAGGGCCGCGCCGAACAGCCCGCCTTGCGCCTCGTCGCAGCCGAACGCGTGCAGCAGGTTCACCTGTTGCGTCTCGCTCACCCCGTCCGCCGAGACCACCAGGTCGAGCGCGTGACCGGCGGCGATCAACGTGCGCAACAGCGCCGTCTCCTGGCCAGGGGCGGAGAGAGCACGGGTGAGCGACTGGTCGAGCTTCACGACGGTGAGCGGCAGCCGGTACAGCACGGCGAGGCTGATCAGCCCGGTGCCGAAGCGGTCGAGCGCCACGCCTACGCCAAGGTCGCGGATCGCGGAGAGCAGCAACAGCGTGTCGACGCTGAGGTCGAGCAGCGCCTTTTCGGTCAGGCTCACCTCCAGCAGCTCGGGATCGAGACCGGACTCGTCCAGTGCCGCCGCGATCTGCTCGAGCAGCGTGCCGCCTGCGAGCTGTGCGGCGGAGACCGCCACCGACACCGCGCTGCGACGCTCCCACGCGGCCGCCTCGACGCAGGCGGTGCGCAGCATCCAGCCGCCAAGCTCGGGGCCGCCGAGCGAGCCGCCCTGCATGTCACGCCACCGCGCCACCGTCTCGGCCACGCTCTGCCGGCCAGTCGCCAACGCCACCCGCGGGCGGTACTGCAGCACCAGGTCGCCGCCGGTCACGGCCCGGGTCAGGCCGCGCTGTTGCCGGCGCCGCCTCGCCGCCTGGGTGCGGGCACGGCCGGCCGGCAGGTCGCTGAACGTGGGACCGGATGCTTCCGGCATCGCCGAGAGATCGAACATGGTGTGTGTCATCCAATGAGGCCGGTCTCAAAATCGACCACAAAGGTGAACGGGCGGTTACGGTCCGTCTCAAAATTTCGCCGGAGCCGCGGGCATGTAGCGCCAGACCGAGGCTGGGGGGAAATTCAGCGGCGTCCAGGCTTCCCGCCGAGCCCGCAGCGCGTGGCGCGCGGAGGGCAAGGGCGAGGTCGCGCAATAGCTGTAGTGTAGGAAGCCGCGGCCGGGCGCCACCGCATCGATCGCGTCGATGAAGCGGCGTTGTTCCGCGAATGGCAGCAGAACCAATGGGATGCCGCAGACCACGGTGCCGATGCGGCCATGCCACACCTGTGGAACCAGGGCGGCGAGGTGGCGGGCGTCACCCTGCAGCACCTGCACGCCGGGCAGCCGCCGGCGCAGATGCGCCGCCATGTCCGGCACGATCTCGACCACCAGCAAGCGTTCCCGCGGCACGCCGCCGGCCAGCAAGGCCCGCGAGATCACGCCGGTCCCGGCACCCAGCTCGAGCACCATCTCGTCCGGCGCGCGGCGCGCCTGTGTCGCCACGCGGCGGCACAGGGCAGGGGACGAGGGAACCACGGAACCCATCTGCAGCGGGTTGGCCATCCAGCGTCGGAAGAACATCCATGGGTTCGCGACTTCCGAACTCCCGGATGAACCGTGCTCAGACATTCGGTGCATTGTCATTTTAGTGTCATTGCAGCTTCGGGCGTCTGGAATATTACATCAAGCCTGACGAACGATAAAGCAGCGACGGTCACGCAACAAAAAACCGCGCCCGTCGATCGACAGGCGCGGTTGCGGTCGCCCCGCGACGATCGGTTGGGCGTTATTTGATCTTGGCTTCCTTGAACACGACGTGCTTGCGCGCCACCGGGTCGTACTTGCTGAATTCCATCTTGCCGGTCTGTGCGCGGGCGTTTTTTTTGGTGACATAGAAATAGCCGGTGTCGGCGGTCGACACGAGCTTGATCTGGACGGTGTTTGTCTTGGCCATGGTGCGATCCCTTGAGCTGTACGCAGACATCGCGCATCGCGCCGGCCGACGTCAAGGTGCGGCGGGTCCGGTGCACGGCCATCGAGCGAACAGGTCTCGCAGACGACGGCGAGACGAACCCGCCTGGCAACTCCCACGCCTCCGGCCTGTGGGGACTTGATCGGCAGGCCGACCGGCATATGTGGTATGACCAGTCTATAAGTCTCGCGCAGGAGCCGTTGGCGACCGCGTCGTCGAAGTCCGGCCGCTTCACCGGGACGTGTCCGCCTGCCGCGAAGCCGTCAGAAACACCGTGCGACCGCAAGGAGATGGATAATGGAAGTAGGCTTTGTCGGACTCGGGTCCATGGGCAGCGCCATGGCGCGCAACCTGGTCAATGCGGGCCATGCGGTCCGCGCGTGGAATCGGTCCGGCGACCCTGGGATCGATGGATTGACGATGACCTCCGATCCCGCGGCCGCCTTCGAGGCCGAGGCGGTGTTCACCATGTTGTCCGACGACCCGGCCATCCGCGAGGTCCTGCTGCAACCGGGCCTGCTGAACCGTGCCCAGAAGGGTCTCGTCCACGTCGTGACCTCCACCATATCGGTGGCTTTCGCGGGCGAGCTGGCGGAGGCCCACGCGGCGGCGGGGATAGGGTACGTGTCAGCCCCGGTCCTGGGGACACCGGATGTGGCAGCCAAGGGCGAACTCAACATCCTCGCGGCCGGCAAGCGCCACGCGGTCGAGACGGTCCGCCCGTTGCTCGACGTGCTGGGCAAGAAGGTGTGGGACATGGGCGAGGAGCCTGCCCGGGCCAACGCCGCCAAGATCGCCGCCAACATGATGATCACAATGGCGATCGAGGCCTTGGCCGAGGCCGTGGTGCTGACCGAGGCGAACGGTCTGCCGCGCGATGCCTTCTTCGAGCTGATCCTGGGCACGTTGTTCGGCGGCCGGTCCTATGAAAACTACAGCTCCAAGATCGCGAAGGACAACTACGAGCCCGGCTTCAAGGCGCAACTCGGGCTCAAGGACCTCGGTCTCGCCGCCGCAGCGGCCGAGGCGGCCGGCAAGCAGTTGCCGATGCTCGATGCGGTGCGGCAGCGCATGGCACAGACGGTCGCATCGGGGCTGGGCGGCAAGGACTGGTCGGCCATGGCCGCCTACACGCTCAGCCACGCGCAATGACGGACAGCTCCCTCCGTCAGGCGACGGCGATCGATCGATCGCCCACGCCCGGGCCTACGTCGCGGTCGCCGTCCCGCGGGTCCTTGGTCACGAAGGCGCGATGCCCAAGCGCGCCCGGGCCTCGGCCGCACTCGCCGGCCTGCGGCCATGGCTGGCGGCGAGTTCGGCGGCCATGAGGACAAGCTCCGCGTTGCTGCCGGCCAAGCGGTGCTTGTCGATGCGGATGTTGTCCTCGAGCCCGGTGCGCACCCCGTCGCCGCCGCGTGCCAACACCCACCCCATGACCCGGGCCTGGTTGGCGCCGATCCCGGCGGCGGTCCAGGTCGCGCGCGGCAACTGGCGCCGGATTTCGTTCAGCATCAGGTCCAGCAGGTGCTCTTCGGCCGGCAGCGCGTTTTTCACGCCCATCACCACCTGCACGTGCGGCCGCTCGTCCATCAGACCGGCCTCGATCAGCCGCCGCGCGCCGTGGATGTGGCTGAGGTCGAACAACTCGATCTCCGGCCGCACGTCGTGGGCCCGCATCTTGGTGGCGAGCTCCACCACCAGGCTGGCCGGGTTCTCGTACACGATGCTCGGGAAGTTGATGGAACCGGTGGACAGGCTCGCCATGTCGGGGCGCAGCTCCAGCGCGTTGCCGCGCGCCGCCGGGTCGCGCCCACGCCCGCCGGTGGAGAACTGCACGACCATGCCGGGGCAGTGGCGGCGCACGCCCTGCAGCACCTGGGCGAACAGCGCGGGATCGCTGGATGGGGATTGATCGGGGGTGCGCACGTGGACATGCACCAGCGCGGCACCGGCCTCGAACGCCGCGTGCGTGCTCTCGACCTGCTCGGCCGGCGATATGGGAACGGCCGGGTTGTCCTGCTTGCGCGGCACCGAGCCGGTGATCGCGCACGCGATGACGAGGGGGGTCATGGCAATACTGCTCCAATTCTCATCGATGCGAGCCGTCTTGGGCGGCGCGCCGGGTTGCGGCCACGATCAAAGCATAACCGGTGCGGCGGCACAGGTCGCGATCAAGGCATGGTGGATCTCAACGTCGCTCGGGTCCGGGTTCGACCGGAGCAGCTCAGCGGCGGTCGGCACCATGCCCGTCGTGGGCTAGCCGCACTGGAACCCGTGCTCGGTCGCCATCGTCAGGCGCCTCTACGACTCGTCGGCCGAGCAGTTCGTCGCGGCGTTCCACAACGTGCGGCCGGGCCTGACGCGCGAGCGCGCGGTGTGGGCCTACCTGTTCGCGATCGGTGCGCGGATGCAGGGGCATTCGCCCAGCGCCGCCTTGATCGCCGGCAGCAAGCCCGCCGCCCTCAGGACAGACCGCACACCACCAATGAACTGAAAGGGACCGAGATGATCACCATGTACGTCACCTATGCCGGAGACGCCGGCACGCCGTTCAACCGCGAGCACTGGATCGACGTCCACCTGCCGCTGGTGCGCGAGACCTGGGGGCCACACGGGCTGGTGAGCGCGGCGGGGTTCTTCCCATCCGGCGACGGCGGCGGCCTGATCGCGATCTGCCCGTGCGTGTTCCGCGACGAGGCGGCGATGAATGCCGCCTTGGCCGCGCCCGGCACCGCGCAAGTCATGGCCGACGTCAAGAACGTCACGGACGTCACCCCGTCGCGCAGCCCGGCGGTGCCGCTGTGACGGCCGGCGCGCCATCGCTCCTGGACACCGTGGGTATCGTGACCGCCGCCGGGTCCGGCAGCGACCTCGCGACGTCCGCGGTCCTGCGCGCTGGAACGGCACTTGGTCGGCCGGTCCGGTCGGCCGGAGGACGTCGGCTACGCGGTCGGGTGGCTGCTCTCGGGCGAGACGGCCTTCATCGACGGCGCGATGCTCGCGGTCGACGGCGGCTACACCGCGAGGTGACTGCGCGAGACGACGCGTGGGACGGCCGCCGGCAAGCTCTCGTCGGGGCAGAGCCGAGACGGTCTGACCGTTTGTAGCATCACCCGAACCGGCTGGATGCGGTCAGCGCCGTCGCGACGGTCGCTTCCCGGCCGGCTTGCCGGCGCCCTGCATGATTTGGAACAGCAATCCCCCGGTCACGGGAGCGGCCTCGGCCAGGCGCACCTCGACCTCCTGCGCCAGGCGGAACGCGACGCCGGTGCGGCGGCCGGTCAGGGTCTGCGCCGCTTCGTCGTGCTGCCAGAAATCGTCGGGCAGTTGCGAGACTGGGACGAGGCCGCTGGCGCCGCTGCCAACAACCGTGACGAACAGGCCGAACCGCGTGACACCCGAGATGCGAGCCTCGAAGTGCCGCCCCACCTTGTCGGCCATGAACGCCGCGAGATAGCGGTCGATGGCGTCGCGTTCGGCCAGCGCCGCGCGTCGCTCGGTCGCGGTGATGTGTTCGGCGGTGTCGGGGAAGCGTGCGGCCGCGTCGGGGTCCAGGCCGCCATCGCCGAGCTTGAGGCCATGGATCAGCGCCCGATGCACCAGCAAGTCGGCGTAGCGGCGGATCGGGCTGGTGAAATGCGCGTAGCGGGCCAGCGACAGGCCGAAATGGCCGATGTTGTCGGGGCTGTAGCTGGCCTGCGACTGGCTGCGCAGCATGACCTCGTTGACCAGGCCGGCGTGCTCGGTCCCGGCCACCAGGCGCAGCACCCGGTCGAGGTCGCGCGGGTGCAGCGTGTTGCCGGGCGGCAGCGAGATGTCGAACTGGCGCAGGAAGGTCCGGAGATTCTCCAGCTTCTCGTCGGACGGTGGCGGATGGACGCGGTACATGCACGGTTGCGCCAGCCGCTCCAGCTCCTCGGCGGCGCAGACGTTTGCCAGCACCATGAACTCCTCGATCAGCCGGTGACTGTCGAGGCGCGGGCGCGGCGCCACCGTCGCGACTTGGCCCGCCTCGTTCAAAACGACTTTGCGTTCGGGCAAATCGAGGTCGAGTGTGCCGCGCGCGATGCGTGCCGAAAGGAGGGTGCGGAACGCCGCGTAAAGCGCCGGGATCGGCAGGCCAGCCCGGTCGGCGCTGCTGTCGTGCGCTTCCTGGACCTCGGAATAAGTCAGTCGCGCGGCGCTGCGCATGATGCCACGGCCGAACCGGTGCGCGGTCTTGCGGCCTTGGGGGTCGATCGTCATCTCGACGAACAGGCAGCCCCTGTCCTCGTCCGGCCGCAGGCTGCACCAACCGTTCGACAGCGCCTCCGGCAACATCGGCACCACGCGGTCCGGGAAGTAGCAGGAATTGCCGCGCTTGCACGCCTCGCGGTCGAGCGCCGAGCCGGCGCGGACGTAGTGCGCCACGTCGGCGATGGCGACGATCAGGCGGAACCCGGACGTGGTCGGCTCGGCGTACACGGCGTCGTCGAAGTCGCGGGCGTCCTCGCCGTCGATGGTGACGAGGGCCACGTCCCGCAGGTCGGCGCGGGGCGGCCGGCCCCCCCCCCCGGGCGGCGGCGGCGCGGGGCGCCGGCGCGGGGGGGACCGCGGGGGGGGGGGGGGGG
>CAXTVL010000111.1:0-5940 GCA_964247515.1 uncultured Acetobacteraceae bacterium
CGCGAAGCTGACGGCCCGCGCCGGCCGGGTCGGCTTCGACTGGCCGGACGCGCCGGCCGTGCTGGACAAGCTCGACGAGGAGAGCCGCGAGTTACGCGCCGAGCTGGACGCCGCCGAGCGCGACCGGATCGAGGACGAACTGGGCGACCTGCTGTTCGTGGTCGCCAACCTGGCGCGCAAATTGGCGCTGGACCCGGAGGCGGCGCTGGCGCGCGCAAACCGCAAGTTCGCTCGCCGCTTCGGGCAGGTCGAGGTGCTGCTGGCCGAAACGGGACGGATGCCGCAGGACGCCACGCTCTCCGAGATCGAGGCGCACTGGCAGGCGGTGAAGCGAACCGAGCGGTAGCCGCGCCGCAGTCAGCCGCCCTGGCGCTCTGGCGCTCGCCCGCGGGTTGCGCGAGAACACCGCATGGACCGAGAACAGGCGACCGCCGGGACCGACGTGCTGGCGCGGATCTGCGGCGATACCAGGGCCGAGACCGCGAGCCGGCGGGCCCGCGTCGGCATCGAGGCGATGCGGGCGCGCGCCGTCGCGGCCGATCCCCCGCGCGGCTTCGGCGCCGCGCTGATGCGCGCGACCGCCGATGGCGGCTACGGGCTGATCGCCGAGATCAAGAAGGCCTCGCCCTCGGTCGGACTGATCCGCGGCGGCTACGACCCGGCCGCCCTCGCCGCCGCCTATGCCGAAGCCGGAGCAGTCTGCCTGTCGGTGCTGACCGACACGCCGCATTTCCACGGCGACCCGGCCGATTTGCGCGCCGCCCGCGCCGCCGTGGCGCTGCCGGTGCTGCGCAAGGACTTCATCCTGGAGCCGTGGCAGGTCTACGAGAGCCGGGCGATGGGCGCCGACTGCATCCTGCTGATCATGGCCGCGCTCTCCGACGACCAGGCGATCGAGCTGGAAAGCGTCGCGCGGATGCTCGACCTCGACGTTCTGGTCGAAGTGCACGACCGCCGCGAGCTGGACCGCGCACTTGGGCTGCAGACCAAGCTGATCGGCGTCAACAACCGTAACCTCAAGACGTTGCAGACCGACCTCAACACCACTGCGGAGCTCAGCCAGCATGTGCCGCCGGACCGTTTCCTGATCGCCGAGAGCGGCATCCGCGACCACGGCGACATCGTGGCGCTGGCCGCGCTCTCGGTGCGCAGTTTCCTGGTGGGCGAGAGCCTGCTGCGCCAGCCGGACGTGGCCCTCGCCACCCGCCGCTTGCTGGGCGGCGCATGACCGAGCTTCCGCAAGGCCTTACCCACCTGGACGCGAGCGGCCGGGCGGCCATGGTCGATGTCGGCGCCAAGCCCGAGACCGAGCGCTCCGCCACCGCCCGCGCCCGGGTGGCCATGCAGCCGGCGACGCTGCGCATGATCCTGGCCGGGGAGGCGAAGAAGGGCGACGTGTTCGGGGTGGCCCGCATCGCCGGCATCATGGCCGCCAAGCGCACCGCCGAGCTGATCCCGCTCTGCCACCCGCTGCCGATCTCGGCCGTCTCGGTCGACATCGCCGCGGACGGCGAGGACGGCGTCGGTGTTAGCGCTACCATCCGCACCCTTGGGCGCACTGGCGTCGAGATGGAGGCGTTGACCGCGGCCAGCGTCGCGGCGCTGACCATCTATGACATGTGCAAGGCGGTCGACCGGGCGATGCGCGTCGATGGTCTGCGGGTCGTGGCGAAAGCCGGCGGCGCGTCCGGCGATTTCCGGCAGGATTGATGATCTCGATCGAGGCGGCACGCGAGCGCATCCTGGCCGGCCTGTCGCCGACCGCCGCCGAGACGGTGCCGCTGGCCGCGGCCTGGGGCCGGGTCAGTGCCGCGCCAGTGGTGGCGCGGCTATCGCAGCCGGCGCGCGACGTGTCGGCGATGGACGGTTACGCCGTGCGCGCCGAAGCGGGGAGTCGCGGCGCCACGTTGCGCGTGGTGGGCAGTGCGCCGGCCGGGCATCCCTGGTCCGGCCGCATCGAGGGCGACGCGGCGCTGCGCCTGTTCACCGGCAGCGTCATGCCGGCGGGGGCCGACTGCGTGGTGCTGCAGGAGGACGTGGAGCGGCGCGGCGACAGCGTGCTGCTGACCGAGGCGGCGCAACCCGGCCGCCACGTCCGTCGGGCCGGACAGGATTTCGCCGCGGGCGACGTGCTCATTGCCCCCGGCCAACGGCTTGGCGCCCGTCAGGTCGGCCTGGCCGCCGCCGGGAACCATCCGTGGCTCTCGGTCCACCGCCGGCCCCGCGTGGCGATCCTGGCGACCGGCGACGAGATCGCGCTGCCGGGCGAGCCGATCCCCGAGGGTGGCCTGGTCAGCTCCAACGCGCATGCCCTGGCGGCGCTGGTGCAGGGCGGCGGCGGCGCACCCGTGGTGATGCCGGTGGCCGGCGACGACCGCGCGGCTCTGGCGTCCGCCGCCGCCGCCGCGCGCGGCTGCGCCCTGCTGCTGCCCACCGGCGGCGCCAGCGTCGGCGACCACGACCTCGTACGCCAGACGTTCCAGGAACAAGGCTTGGCGCTGGACTTCTGGAAGATCGCGATGCGGCCGGGCAAGCCGCTGCTGCATGGCTGGATGGGCACGCTGCCGGTGATCGGGCTGCCGGGAAACCCGGTCTCCGCCTTGGTCACGGCGATCCTGTTCGCGCTTCCGGCAGTCGAGCGGCTGAGCGGCTTGCCCGGCGACGCGCCGGTGGTCGAACAGGCGATCTCTGGCGTGGCACTTGCCGCCAACGACCACCGTGCGGACCACCTGCGCGCCCGGCTGGAACGGCGCGCGGACGGCACGCTGGTCGCGAGCGCCCTGCCCCGGCAAGACTCTTCGATGTTGCGCGCCTTGACCCTGGCGCACTGCCTGATCGTGCGCCCGCCGAACGCGCCCGACGCCGCGGCCGGCGAGGCGGTGGCGATCATTCGCCTCGACCGCGCCGGATTATAGCGTCTGCGCCCTTGACCCGGGGGGTGGAACCTATCTAGAACATTGTAGTAGTTGCCGCTTTGTTCCGGCGATCCTGAGTCGAGGGTGTCTGCCATGCTGACCCGCAAACAGCACGAGCTTCTGGTGTTCATCGACGGCCACCTGAAGGCGACCGGGTTCTCGCCGAGCTTCGAGGAGATGAAGACGGCGCTGGACCTGAAGTCCAAGTCCGGCATCCACCGGTTGATTTCTGCGTTGGAGGAACGTGGCTTCCTGGCCCGGCGCCGGCACCGCGCGCGCGCCCTCGAAGTGCTGCGCCTGCCCAGCGAGCCCATCGCGGCGGCGGGCGAGACCGCGATGGTTCGGCAGCCGGCGCCGCCGTTCCTGCCCACCATCATCCGAGGCGACTTCACCGGCCGCCTGCCGGGAGTGCGGGCTGCGAACGAGGTCGGCTCGGTGGGCCTGCCGATGTATGGCCGCATCGCCGCCGGCTTGCCGATCGAGGCGTTGCGCGAGGGCGACCGGCAGGTCGAGGTGCCGATCGCCATGGTCGCGACCGGCGAGCATTACGCCCTCGAAGTGGCCGGAGACTCCATGGTCGAGGCCGGCATCCTGGATGGCGACACCGTCATCATCCGCCGTGGCGAAATGGCCGACAACGGCCAGATCGTGGTGGCCCTGGTCGATGACAACGAAGTCACCTTGAAGCGCCTGCGCCGCCGGGGCGACTCGGTGGCGCTGGAGCCTGCGAATGCCCGCTACGAGGTGCAAATCTTCCCCTCGAACCGGGTCCGGGTGCAGGGCCGCCTGGTGGCGTTGCTGCGCCGCTATTGAGCCTCGCCCGAATGCTCGAGTTGTTGCACGGCATCGAGTGCCGCTTGTGGCTCGATGCGGCGATCCACACGGGTGTGGACGTGGGCGTATTTGATGTGCCCGTCCGAGGCCACCACGAACCCCGCCGGGACCGGCAGCGTCCATTCGTTGTCGCCGTTGATCGTCGGCAACGAGTGGCCGAGCCGCTCGTAGACCGCGCGCATCTGCGCATCGAGTTGCCAAACCAGCCTATACTCGCGCGCCACGTGGTTGCCGAGATCGGTCAGGACGGGGAAGTTCAGTCCGTTGCGCTCGGCGGTGGTGGCGGCGTTGCGCGGCATCTCCGGCGAGATCGCCACCAGCTCGCCGCCTAGACGTCTGAGCTTGGGGCGGATCGCGGCCAGCGCGCGCAGCGTCAGCGCGCAAAACGGGCACCAGCCGCCGCGAAAGAACGTCAGCACCACCGGGCCGCGCTCCAGCAGCCCGCGCAGCGAAACCGGCTTGCCGGTCTGGTCCGGCAAGGTAAAGTCCGGCGCCCGGTCCCCTACCTTCAGCGCGTGCTCGACCAGCCCCGCCTGTTCGAGCGCCATCGAGGATGTCCGCAAGGCTGCCGCCGTGGCCGGGTCGGTGCGCTCCATGAAGCCAGCCATGAAGGCGTCGAGCTGCTTGGTGAGGCCGTCCATCGTAACCCTTTCGCCGGTATCCCGGGGAGCAGTCCGTGGCGTGAAACTACAATGACATATCGCCTGCGCGCGCCGATAGTTTTAGGTCAAATCGATTGATGTCATCCATGTTGCGAACTTAGAAGTCGTGGACCTGCTGGCGGCCTTTCGAACCTTCGTGCGGATTTCCGAGACCGGCAGCTTCTCCGCCGTGGCGCGCGAGGTGGGTGCCACGCAGCCCGCGATCTCGCGCCAGGTGGCGCAGCTCGAGGAGCATCTCGGCGCGCGGCTGTTCCAGCGCAGCACGCGCAGCCTGGCGTTGACCGAGGACGGGCGCGACCTGCTGCCGCACGCCCGGCATGTGCTGGAGGCGGTCGAGGAGACCGTGGCGGTGGTCGGCCGGCGCAAGAGCTCGCCCGCGGGCACCGTCCGGCTCGGCTGCCCGTCGGTGTTCGGCCGGCTGTACGTGGCGCCGCGGATCGGCCTGCTGCTGACCCGCCACCCCGAGCTCGCGGTCGAGATGTCCGTCTCGGACGACGTGCAGGACATGGTGCTGGCGGGCCTCGACCTCGCGATCCGGGTAGGCGACATCACCGACGCCAGCTTGGTCGCGCGGCGGATCGGCCTCACGGTGGGTCAGACAATCGCCTCGGTCGACTACCTGGAGCGGATGGGCGAGCCGCAGCATCCGGACGACCTCGCCCGCCACGAATGCATCGTGTTCACCCGATCCAACGAGCAGGACCTCTGGCGGTTCGACGGCCCGGACGGGCCGGTCAACGTGCAGGTGCAGGGCCGGATGCGCAGCAACGACATCGAGGCGGTGCTGGCGGCTGTGGTCGGCGGCCTGGGCATCTCGCGGGTTCCGGTCTGGATGATGCGCGACGAGCTGGCGTCCGGCCAGGTGCGCAAGGTGCTCACCGGCTGGCGCTCGAAAGGCCGGCCGATCTACGCGGTCTACCCCTCGCGCCGCTTCCTGGCGCCGCGCACCCGCGCCATGATCGACTTCCTGGTCGACGAATTCCGGCTCGATCCGTTGATCTCGTCCTATGGCGAGACGTAATGCCCGCTTGCCAGGCCGCACCGCGCCTTGGGATAACCTGTATCCGAACGATGCCGCCGCTGGTGGTTGGGGATGTCATGGCGCAAACGAACATGCGGAGGCGGCGATGAACGTGCTGGCGCCGCCACGCGCCCGGCTCTCGGTCGAGGTGGTGCACGACCTGGTCTGCCCTTGGTGCTATCTCGGCCTGCGCCGTCTGTTGCGCACGCTGCGGCGCCGGGCCGACCTGCTGTTCGACCTGACCTGGCGGCCGTTCCTGCTCAACCCGGACATGCCGCGCGCCGGGATGCCGCGCAACGACTACGTGGTGCGCAAGTTCGGCGGCGAGGACCGGGCGCGGCGGCTGTACTCCACCGTGTCCGAGATCGGCCGCGGCGAAGGCCTGCTGTTCCGCTTCGACCGCATCCGCCGCACCCCGTCCTCGGTTGACGCGCACCGGCTGGTGCAATGGGCGGCCCGCGACGGCGCCGGCGCCCCGCGGGGCGCGGCGCGGTTCGCGGCGGCGTTG
>CAXTVL010000111.1:5950-7961 GCA_964247515.1 uncultured Acetobacteraceae bacterium
ATTCCTGCGAGTCCGCGTTGAGATGCAGCGTGACGCGGGTGCCGCGCACCGGCGGGTGCAAGGGGCGGCCAGCCACGGCGCCGGCGCCGAGCTGGTCGAGGCGCTGTTCGCGGCGCATTTCACCGAGGGGCGCGACATCGGCGATGCCGGCGTTCTGACCACCATCGCCATGGCCTGCGGCCTCGATGGGCGGGCGGCGCAAGCGTTCCTGCTGAGCGGCGCCGAGAGCGACGCGGTGCATGCCGAGAACCTGCGCGCCCACCGGCTCGGCATCAACGGCGTGCCCTGTTTCGTGGTCGGCGGCCGCCACGCGATCGCCGGCGCGCAGGAGCCCGAGGTGATCGAGCGCCTGCTCAACGTGGCGCTGATCGACGCCTTGGAGGACTGACGGCGCCAGAACCCGGCACCGCGATCCTGAACGGCTTCGGCCGCAGCCTGGGCGACGGTGTGATCGGGTTGCAGGCGCTGTCGGTGGCGCTCGACCACGGTCGCGTCACTCCGCCGGTGACGCTGTTCCGCCTCGCCGGGCTGCCAGCGGTGCAATCCGAACTCTACGCGGCGGCGCGGGATCTGGCCGCCGTCGCCTGGCTGCCCGACGGCGCCGGCGAGAAGGGCGTCGCTGTGCCGGCGGCGGCGTTCGCCCGGCGTGTCGACCTGCGCGACTTCGCCTTCGACGCCGATTTCGCGGCGACGCCGATGATCGACTTCTTCCTGCGCCGGCTGGGTCTTGATCCGGCCGCGGTGCCGGCCGTGGCGCGGCGGAACTCGTGGCTGGCGTCGCGCGTGCGGACGGCAGCCCCTCCGCTGGCGCCCGGCTACGCGCTGGTCTGCCCACGCGCCTCGATGCCGTTGCGCGACATGCCGGAGGCGATCCATGCCGCGATCCTGCGCGGGCTGCGCCGCGCCGGGTGGCGGGTCGCCTCGCAGGGCGGCGGCGGCGCGTACCCGGTGCCGCTGGACGCGACGTTGGCCGTGCTGTGCGGCTGGGTGCGCGACGCGGGCCTGGTGGTGTCGACCGACACCGCGATTGTGCACCTGGCCGACGCGTTCGACGTGCCGTGCCTGGCATTCTTCACCACGCATCGCCCGGAATGGCGTGTGCGCGACTACCCACGCTGCCGCGCCGTCCACTTGCCAGCACCAAGGCTGCCGCGATCGCTCGAGTTCGCCCGCGACGAAGCCGACGTCGCGGCGGCGCGGGGGGCCTGGTTTCCCGATGGCGACGATTTGGGCTGGCTGGAGCGGGCATTGGAGGCGGCCATTTAGGACAGCGTGGCGGCGATGTCTCCGTCGGCGGCGCGGCCGACGATGTGGCGCTGGTGCCATAGGGCGTAGAACAACAGGCTCCAGGCCGGCTGCGGCTTGGTCGCCGCATGGGCGAACGCCGCGCGCACCAGCTCGGCCGGCAACGCCTCGGCGACACCCGGCTGTGCGGCCACCAGCCGCGCCAGCCCGTCGCCGCGCGCCGCGATCCAGGCGCCGATCGGCGGCTTGAAGCCGGTCTTGCGGGCATAGGCGCCGGCTTGCGGGAACGCGGTCGAGAGCCAGTCGCGCAGCAGGCGCTTGCCGAAGCGCAACCCGGCCTTGCGCGCGTCCGGCAGCCGGAAGGCGAACTGCGCCACCACCGGGTCGAGGAACGGCGTGCGCCCCTCGACGCCGTGCGCCATCAGCGTGCGGTCGAGCTTGGTGAGCAGATCGTTGGGAAGCCACTCCGCGCAATCGACCGCCTGTGCCCTCTGCATCGCCGAACGTCCCTGCCCCGCTCGCGCCTCCACAGCCGCCAAGTCGTCGCGCCAGCCTGACAGCCTTGAGCCAGGCAAACCGGCCGCGAACACCCCGGCGCTGCGCGGCGGCCGGGCGATCCAGCGCCAGGGTGGCCGCTGCTTGCGGTAGCGGGCGTAGCCGCCGAACAGCTCGTCGCCGCCCTCGCCGCACAACGCCACCTTGAGCCCGCCCGCCGCCGCCGCCAGGCCCAGCAGCCAGCTCGGCAGCACGGCGGCGTCGGCTGTCG
>CAXTVL010000112.1:0-7875 GCA_964247515.1 uncultured Acetobacteraceae bacterium
GCTCAAGGCGGGGCTGATGCTGCTCATGATGGTCTGTCTCCGAGACGAAAGGCGGGAAGCGGTGTTCTGCCGCGACGCGTGCCTGCCGGAGTGGCGAGGTCTTGAACGGCGTTATACCACCGACCTATGAACAAACTACGAACACCAAGGCCGGCCCGGCAAGAATTTCAGCCTAGTCAGGGCTGTCCAGCGCCACCGGCCTCGACGCCGAACTCGCTCCAGGCACTCGGCAGGTAGTGCGCGTGGGCACTGGCCACGGCGAACACGCGCCAAGCGTAATGGCCGGACATCGCCGGCAACGTCAGCGTCATTCCGGTGCCGCGAACATAGGAAGAGAACACCGCCCGGTTGCCGCCAGCCTCTCGGGCCAAGACCTCGACGAAGAAGCGCTCCAACGCCGTCCGCTCGGGCGCCACCCAGCGGAACCGCACCGCGAGCGGGCCGCCCAACGCCGCCAGCATGACGCCGCCGCGTGGCGAGATCGGCAATGGCGGCCGCAATCCAAGCTCCGGCCGGCTGGCCGGCACGGTCGGCGCCGCGACACTCGCCACGGCGGGTGCCGAGCGCCGCACCGGCGGATAGCCGAACCCGACCGGCTGGACGCACGAGGCGAGGAGGGTCAGGGCTGCCAGGTTAAGCCCATGGCAGCTATACCGCCCGCTCAGGGACTGGCGGCAGTCTGCCGGTCGCGGACCCGCTCCGCTCCTGCAGCCGGGCCGCCCATGCGGACATCGCGCGCCTCGCGTCCGAATCCCACCAGCAAGGCGATCGCCACGGCGGCGGCGCCGGCCACCCCGGCCAGCGCCCAACTGTAGTTGTGCCCCATCCGGGTCCCGATGGAGGACTGGATGGTGAGGTTGCCGGAGGCGATGAAGTTGCCCAACTGGTAGACCAGCCCAGGAAAGGTCCCGCGGATGCTGGCCGGCGACAGCTCGTTCAAATGCGCCGGGATCACGCCCCAGGCACCCTGGACGAAGAACTGCATGACGAACGCCCCGAGCCCGATCAGCACCGGCGTGTCGCTGAACGCCCAGAGCGGCAGCGCCAGCAGGGACAGCAGCGCCGCCCCCACGATCGCCACCCGCCTGCCGATCCGCTGCGACAGGTAGCCGAAGAACAGGCCGCCGCAGATCGCCCCGATGTTGTAGACCACGGCGATGGTCGAGACCGTGCTGGAACCGAAGCCGTGTTGGTGCCTGAGGTAGAGGCTGGGATAGATGTCCTGGGTGCCGTGACTGAAGAAGTTGAACGCGGTCATCATCAGCACGGCATAGATGGTGAGCGGGAGGTGCTGACGCAGCACGGTGCCGATGCTCGCCTTGTGCTCGGTCTCCGTGCGCGCCGCCCAGTCCGGACTTTCCGGGACGTTGCGGCGGATGTAGAACACCAGCAGCGCCGGCAGCGCGCCGACCATGAACATCCCGCGCCAGGTCAGCACCGGCTCCGCGTAGTTGAGCAGCGAAGCGAGCAGGTAGCCGGTCGGGTAGCCGGCCTGCAGGATGCCGGAGACGCGGCCGCGCCACTGCGCCGGGATGCTTTCCATGGTGAGCGACGAGCCGACGCCCCACTCGCCGCCCATCGCGATGCCATACAGGCCGCGCAGGATCAGGAACACGGTCAGCGTGGGCGCGAAGCCCGACGCCAGTTCCAGTGCCGAATAGATCAGCACGTTGGCCATCAGCGTCGGGCGGCGGCCGAAACGGTCGGCCAGCCGGCCGAAGATGAAGGCGCCCACGACGCGCAACAGCAACGTCAGGAACACCGCCCAGGTGATCGGGGTCACGTCGGTGTGGAAGGTCTCCGCGACCTGCTTCAGCACGAAGATCAGGATGAAGAAATCGAACGCGTCGAGCGTCCAGCCCAGGTAGCACGCCGCCACCACATGCCGCTGATGACTGGTCCCGGGCATGAACGGCCTCTTCTATGACGGAAATCGGATGGCAACAGTGGCCGGGCCACCTGGCTCCGTCAAAGGCTTTCTCGACGTATCGTTGCGGCGGCTATTGGCCTGGCCCCTTGCTGGCGGTGAACGCCGGCGGGTCGCTGGCCGGGAAGGTGTCGTGCAGCGCCTCGTCGCCGGGATCGTGGCCAGGCGACACCAATTCGGCCGGCACCTCGGTGTCCTCCTGCGCCACGCGCAACTCGGCGCGGTGCCAGAACTCGGCATCGCGACCCTCGGGACAGCCTTCGTGCTGCCACATGTAGTAAGCGCATTCGCGGACCCGCTGGTCGTCGCTCAAGGCACACCTTCCCACGGAGAATTCCGGTCGTCTGAACGTTGCCGCCCTGCCCCGGTTCCGGAAACCACCGCCAGATGCCACGTTGGCGGCTGAGCTGAGACCGGAATCGGACATGCGGCACACCGTCTACATCCATTGCGGGCTGCACAAGACCGGCACCTCCGCCATCCAGGCGACGTTTCACGCACGTCGCCCGAGCCTGCGCGCCAAGGGCGTGCTGTACCCCGCCAGCGGCGACGCGTCTTGCGGCCATCACAACCTGGCATGGGAGATCGCCGGCGACCGGCGGTTCGACCGCTCGGCGCTCACCATCGCGGAGGCGGTGGCGCAGATCGCCGCGTTCGACGGCGACGCGGTGCTGTCGAGCGAGGATTTCGAGAGCTTCCTGCACCGGCCGCAGCGACTGGCGCCGCTGGTGCGGCCGCTGCGCGACGCCGGGCGGCGCGTGTCGCTGGTGGTGTATTTCCGCGACCGCCGCGCCTATGCCCGCTCGCTCTACGCGGAACTGCTGCGGCACGACTATACCGCGACGTTCGACGAGTTCCGCGCCGAGATCGACGCGAACGGGGCGCTGCGCTACCGCGAGTGGGTGTTCCAGTTCGCCTACCGCCGGGTGCAGGTCGCCCTGGCGGGATATTCCGACGCCAGTGCCGAACCGCGTCGCTACGGCCAGGCGATGCGCTCCGGCTCGGTGGTGCATGACCTGTCGCGGCTGCTCGGGCTCTCGGCCGACCTGTTCGGCGATCCCGCCGACCAGTTGCGCAACGAGCGCGCCGACATCGCCGACACGCTCGCCCGCTTCCTCGCCAACCGGTTCGGGCGCGCCCTGACCGAGCCCGAGCGGCAGACGCTGGCGCGCCTGCTGCGCCGGGTCGACCTCCCGGCCCCGGCGGCACAGTCGTCGCCGCTGCTGGCCCGGCTGTGCTCGTCCGAGACCGCGAACGCGGTCGAGGCGCTGGCGGTGACGTCCTCGGAGCGGGCCGATCGGGCGTTGCTGGACTGGTGGCGGGTACCGCTGCGGCACTCGTGGGCCGAGCGGCGCAGGTCGTTGCGCTGGCTGTGGACGTGAGCCGCGGGTCACCCGGCCGGCGGCAGGTTGACCTCGAGCAGCACGGTGTCGGTGTCGAAGGCGGCACTGTGCCAGGCGCCGGCGCGCAGGTGCACGACGGTGTCCGGCCGCAACGCCACGGGGCCGGCCTCGCATTCCAGCCGCCCGGTGCCGGCCAGGACCAGGACCACCTGCTCGTGCTCGTGGCTGTGCCGCCCGGCCGTGGCGCCGGCCTTGATGCTGACCCGGCGCAGGCTGACGCCGTCTCCGGCAAAGGCCTGGCGCGTCACCCGGGTGTCGCCCTCGGCGGGCACCTCGTCCCAGTTGAAGGCGGCGGCGTTCGGCACTGCGGGCTCTCCCTCTCGCTCGCGATTGGCTAAAAGAACCCGGCCGCGATGTCTAGCGTCTGGCGAGCTCGCCGTGACCTGTGATATCCCTGACCGGCGCGCCGGGCGGGTGTAGCTCAATGGTAGAGTTCCAGCCTTCCAAGCTGGCCACGAGGGTTCGATTCCCTCCACCCGCTCCATCGCTTCCGCGCATAGCCGCCGCAACCGGCCCTTGACTTCCTGACCCCCGCGTTCTTTCTACGCCCTCGGACCGCCGTGCAGCGCGCGAGCGGCGCCGGTAGGGGTGTAGCTCAATTGGCTAGAGCGCCGGTCTCCAAAACCGGAGGTTGCGGGTTCGATTCCCTCCGCCCCTGCCATCCCGCCGCAATCCTGCCGAGAAGATTTGAAAGGCCGATTGGAGCATGAGTGGCGTGGCGTTCGACCCGGCCAAGTTCTTCCGCGAGGTGCGGACCGAAGTGACCAAGGTCACGTGGCCGTCGCGGCGCGAGACGATGGTGACGACCGGGCTGGTGTTCCTGATGGCGGCGCTGGCGGCGGTGTTCTTCTTCGTGGCCGACCAGGTGATCGGCCTCGCCGTGCGCGCCCTGTTCCACACCGGCGGCTGAGGGCGCGCGACATGGCAAAGCGTTGGTACGTGGTGCACGTCTATTCCGGCTTCGAGAAGAAGATCGCGCAGCAGATCAAGGAGCAGGCGGCGCAAAAGGGCCTGGACGACCAGTTCGACGAGGTGCTGGTCCCGTCCGAGGACGTGGTCGAACTCAGGCGCGGCCAGAAGGTGAACGCCGAGCGCAAGTTCTTCCCCGGCTACGTGCTGGTGAAGATGGAGCTGACCGACGACGCCTGGCACCTGGTCAAGGACACGCCCAAAGTTACCGGCTTCCTGGGCACCAAGCTGCGCCCGTCGCCGATCAGCGAGGCCGAGGCCGACCGCATCATGAAGCAGTCGGCCGAGGGCGTGGAACGTCCGCGCCCGGCGATCCTGTTCGAGATCGGCGAACAGGTGCGCGTGGCCGACGGCCCGTTCACCAGCTTCAACGGCACCGTCGAGGAGATCGACGAGGAGAAGGGACGGGTCAAGGTCAGCGTCTCGATCTTCGGCCGCTCCACGCCGGTCGAGCTGGAATACGGCCAAGTGGAGAAAGTCTAGCGATGGCGACGCATCCGGCGGTGGCTCCCGGGCGGGCCGCGGTCATCACCGGCGGCGCCAGCGGCATCGGCCTGGCCGCCGCGCGCAGGCTGGCGGCGCTTGGGATGAGGGTGTGCATCGCCGACCTGTCGGGCGCCGCCCTGGACGCCGCCCGTGCCGAGCTGGCGAAGCTCTCGCCCGATACCCTGGCGGTCGCAGCCGACGTGCGCGAGATGGCCGACATCGAACGGTTGAAGCGGGAGGCCTACGCGGCGTTCGGCGAAGTGGCGTTGCTGATGAACAATGCCGGTACCGGGCCGGGTGGCGGGCCGTACGACCACCCGGACCGCTGGCGGCGCGTGCTCGAGGTCAACCTGTTCGGCGTCATCCACGGCGTGCAGGCGTTCACGCCGGCGATGCTGGCGCAAGCCACGCCCTGCGCCATCGTCAACACCGGCTCCAAGCAGGGCATCACCTGCCCGCCCGGCGACACCGCCTACAACGTCTCGAAAGCCGGGCTGAAAGTGTTGACCGAGGGCCTGGCGCACGCATTGCGCAACGAGCCTGGCGGTCATATCAGCGCGCATCTGCTGGTGCCCGGCTCGACCTTCACCGGCCTCACCGCGCCCGGCGCCACAGAGAAGGCGCCCGGCATGTGGTCGGCCGAGCAGGTGGTCGATTTCATGCTCGACGGCATGGCGGCGGGCGATTTCTACATCCTGTGCCCGGACAACGAGGTCACGCGCGAGATCGACAACAAGCGCATCCAGTGGGCGGCCGAAGACCTGATCCGCAACCGGCCGCCGCTGTCGCGCTGGCATCCGGAGTACGCCGCCGCATTCCGCGACTTTCTCGCGAGCTGACCCGCCTACCCATTGCGCTCGGTTATTTGTTGCAAATTGCGTGTGAATACGCTATCAATGCTCTCGGAGAACGTTTTCCCGAGAGACCGCGATGCAAGGCCGCCATTACCGTGAGCTGGATGGGTTGCGCGGCATCGCCTGCCTCGCGGTGCTGCTCGACCACTGCGTCGTCTCGGTCATCCCGCCCGGCGCGCTGCCAGGACTGTACCGGCTGTCGGCCTGGCTGCTCGGCGGCGTCGACTTGTTCTTCGTGCTGTCAGGTTTCCTGATCGGCGGCATCCTACTCGACCACAAGGGCGCCGCGAATTACTTCCGGGTGTTCTGGATACGCCGCATCGGCCGCATCATGCCGGTCTACTACCTGCTGATGCTGAGCTTCTTCGTCATGCTGGCGATCAAGCCGTGGCTCGGCGCGCCGTGGCTCGACACGTTCCTGTTCAAGGACACGATGCCGGTCTGGACCTACCCGTTGTTCGTGCAGAATTTCGCGCAGGCGCTCGACGGCGGCGATGGCGGCGCGCGGTGGGTCGCGAGCACTTGGTCGCTGGCAATCGAGGAGCAGTTCTACCTGCTGCTACCCCCGCTCATCTACCTGTTGCGCCGGCGCTCGGTCACGGCGCTGGCAGTCGCCTGTATCGTCGCGGCGCTCCTGGTGCGCGCCTTCGCCTGGCGGGTGTCCGGGTCTTGGTTCACCGGCTATTTCCTGCTGCCCGGTCGGATGGACGCGCTGATGTTCGGGGTGCTGGCCGCGCTGGCCGTGCGCCATGTCGCGACCATGCGGGTGCTCCGCCGCCGCCGTCGGCTGCTCGACGTCGCGGCGTTGCTCGTGGTGGCGGCGCTCAGCTCCAACGTCCTGGCCTATGTCGGCGGGCACACGACGCCCGCGCTGTCGCTGCTGATCCAAAGCACCGACTTCACGCTGAAGGCGGCGCTGTTCTGCACCATGATCGTCCGAGTGTTCCTGGTCGATGCCGGCTCGCTCTATCGTCGGGCGCTGGCGTCCGGGCCGCTGGTCGGCCTCGGCTTCGTCTCGTACCCGCTCTACATGTACCACCCCGCCATCAACGGCCTGCTGCACGGCTGGGCGTTCGGGCGGGCGCCCGAGATCACCGACGCGCGCCACGTCGCGGTGGCGCTCGCGGTGGTCGCGCTGTCGATCGCACTGGCCTGGGTCTCGACGCACTTCCTCGAGCTGCCGATCCGGCGTCTCGCGCACCGGGTCGCCTATCGTCCGGCACCGGCCGCCCGCTGGGTGAAATCGACCACGGCCGCGAACCCCGTCTCGGTGCCGAACGCCAGATGACCCCCTTCGGCGTTCCAGGCGATCGCCGAAACCGGGCCCCGGCCGCGCCCCGCCACCGGCAGGACGCGACCGCTGCCGATGTCGGCCACCACCACCATGCCGTCGGAGAAGCCGGCCGCCACCGTCTCGTGCAGCGGGTGGCAGGCCAGCGTGGTACACAGGACGCCTTCGGCGCCGGCCAGTTCGGTCGGCGCCTTGCCCATCGGGCCGCCGCCGAAGAACGGCCACAGCACCACCGCCTCGGCGCCCGATGACGCCAGCCAGCGGCCGCTGCGGGTGAAGCCGATCGCCCCGGGCTTGCTCGGATAGCCCGACATCCGCATGTGCTGGGTGTCCGACAGCCGCCAGCCGTGCAGCGCGTTCTCCTGCATCGCGGTGACGATGGCGTCGCCGTCCGGGCTGATGGCGATGCCGGTGTGGCTGCCCTTCCAGTCGAGTGGGCGGGGCGTCTCCGACTTCGAGCCCACAAACCACAGGCTTGCGCCGCCGTAATGGCTGGCGCCGACGCGCTTGCCGCGCGCGTCGAAGGCGATGCCGGTCACGGTCGAGGGATGCGGCAGCGAGCGCAACGGGGTGCCGTCCGTTTGCAGCAGATGGACGTTCTTGCCCACCGCGCAGGCCAGCAGGCGGGTCTTGGCATCGGCGAAGCTGGCCACGTGCTCGACCCATTTCATGCCGTATTCGGCCAGCGTCGTCGCGCGGGCGTCGCCGGCGACGCGCACCAGCCTTCCGTCGTCGCCGCCGGTGAGGAAGCCATCCGCCGCATCCGACGACAGCGCCAGCACGCCGCCGTCATGGGCGGAGGCGCTCGTCCACTGCGCGGCACCCGACCGCGCCAGCCGCACGGTGCCGTCGCCCAGGGCGAACGCCGCCGTGCCGCCCGCGCGGTCGAACGCCGCCGCCCCACGAAGGCACCCAGCCCGCGCGGCGTGCCGCCCGCCTCCCGCC
>CAXTVL010000113.1:0-7822 GCA_964247515.1 uncultured Acetobacteraceae bacterium
GCGGTGGCTCGGCCGAAAGCTCCGCCAACAGGACCAGCAACTCGCCCCACTCCACCTCGCGGAAGGTCAGGTAAGCGGCCTCGTGGCGGATGAAGCGCACCGCGTCGACGCCGGGCAGCGAGCCGGCGGCCGCCCCGGTGTGCAGCGCCCGGCACAGCTCGGCCTCGAACCGCTGGATGCCCGACATCCGGCGCTGGCCGTTCGCCGAGTGCACGAACAGGTCCTCGACGTCGATCCAGAGCTGCATCGGCCACGGCTCCGCGTTCAGATACGCCGCAACGTATACGACTGTTCCAGTGCCGTGACGATACTGCCGCTGTGCGCCGGGTCGCGGGCCTCGAACATCACCTCGAGCTGGGCCGCCTGGACGTTGGGCGAGGTGAACAGCCGGTGGTGCGACACCTCGATGATGTTGCCGCCCGACGCCGCGATGCGGGTCGCGATGTCGGCCAGCGTGCCCGGCCGGTCGGGGATCTCGAGCACCAGGCGCTGCATCCGGCCGTCGCGCAGCAGGTTGCGCAGCAGCACGTTGGCCAGGATGCGGGCGTCGATGTTGCCGCCGCAGACAGGGATGCCGACGCGCTGGCCCGCGAACCGCTCCGGGAACGCCAACAGAGCCGCGACGCCCGCGGCGCCGGCGCCCTCGGCCACCACCTTGGCGCCCTCCGCCAGCAACGCGATCGCCTCCTCGACGGCGCGCTCCGGCACCACCAGCACGTCGCTGACATGCGAGCGGATCAGCTTCAGCGGCTCCGCGCCGATGTCACGCACCGCGATGCCCTCGGCGATGGTCGAGCCACCGACCGACACCGCCTGTCCGGCCAGGTGCTGCGCCAGCGCGGCGTAGGCCGCGACCTCGACCCCCACCACCGCGATGCCGGGCCTGAGCGCCGTCGCCGCCACGGCGCAGCCGGCGCTCAGGCCGCCGCCGCCCACCGGGACCACCAGGGTGTCGAGGTCCGGCGCGTCCTCCAGCAGTTCCAGCGCCAGCGTGCCCTGGCCGGCGATCACGCCCAAATCGTCGTAGGGATGGATGAACACCATTCCCTCCTGGCGCGACAACTCGCGCGCGTGCAGCGCCGCCTCGGCGACGCTCTCGCCGTGCAGCACGACGCGCGCACCCCAGCCGGCGGTGCGGGTGACTTTGATAGACGGCGTGGTGACTGGCATGACGATGGTGGCGGCGACGCCGAGCAGCCCGGCGTGACGGGCCACGGCCGAGGCGTGGTTGCCGGCGGACATCGCGATCACGCCCCGGCGGCGCTCGCCCTCGTCCAGCAGCGCCAACCGGTTGGCGGCGCCGCGTTCCTTAAACGAACCGGTGAGCTGCAGGTTGTCGAGCTTCAGCGTGACGGTAGCGCCGGTGGCGCGGCTTACCGCGTCGCTGGGCACCGAGGGCGTGCGCACCACGCTCGCCCCGATCCGGGCGGCGGCCGCGCGGATGTCGGCCAGGCCCAACCCGGACATGGCGCCCCTCAGCCGTAGGTGACGGCGAGGATCTCGTAGTTGCGGTCGCCGCCGGGAGCCGGCACCGAGATGCTGTCGCCGACCTTCTTGCCGATCAGCGCCTTGGCCAGCGGCGAGGAGATCGACAGCCGGGCCGACTTGATGTCCGCCTCGTGCATCCCGACCAACTGGTAGGTCGCCTCCTTCTCGGTCTCCTCGTCGACCAGGCGCACCTGGGCGCCGAACTTGACGTTGTCGCCGGACAGCGTCGACGGATCGATCACCTCGGCCGAGGAGACGATCTCCTCCAGTTCCAGAATGCGGCCCTCGATGAACGACTGCCGCTCGCGCGCCGCGTGGTACTCGGCGTTCTCGCTCAGATCGCCGTGCGTGCGGGCCTCGGCGATGGCGCGGATCACCGCCGGCCGTTCGATGGTCTTCAGCGTACGGAGCTCATCCTCCAGCCGCGACAGGCCAGGGGCGGTCATGGGGAACTTCTGCACAGCGCAACCTCGAACGACGGCCAATGAAGCAAAGGGTGCGGATTGTTCTGCGGCTGCGGCAAAAATGCAAGTAGCGCATCCTTTTGGGCCGCCGCGCCGTTGCCACCAGCAACCCGACTCGAAGGTGCCCCGCGATGACGTCCCCCCGCCCACGCCGCGCCCTCCCTCGAATCCCTGCCTCCCTGCTCGCGACCCTCGCCGCGGCCGGGCTGGTCGGGTTCGTGGTGGCGGCCCGCAGTCGCGGCGCTCGGCCAGGTTCGCCCAACCCTGCGGCCTATCCGCCGCTCGACGTGCCGAAGCCGATGGCCGACGGGGTGTGGATCGTCGACAGCGTGATGCGCGGCGCGCTGGAGCGCGTGGTGCCGCTGCGCATGACGGTGATCCGCCTGCCGGGCGGCGACCTGCTGCTGCACTCGCCGACCCGGTTCAGCGTGGCGCTGCGGCAGGAGCTTGAGCGACTCGGCCGCATCTGCCACCTGGTCGCGCCCAACGTCGCGCACTGGATGTTCCTGAAGCAGTGGCAGGACGCCGTCCCAGACACGACCACCTGGGCGGCACCGGGGCTGCGGCGACGGGCGCAGGTGCGGCGCGGCGGCCTGCGGCTGGACCATGACCTGTCGGGCCAGGCCCCGCCGGAGTGGGGCGGCGCGGTGACGACGGTCGCGGTGCCAGGCGGCTTCGGCTTCACCGAGATCGCGTTGTTCCATGAGCCGAGCCGCACGCTGGTGTTGACCGACCTGGTGCTCAACCTGGAGGCGCACAAGCTGCCGGCGCTGCTGCGGCCGCTGGTGCGGGGGTTCGGGTCGGTGGCCCCGGACGGGACGCCGCAGCCGCTGGTGCGCGCCATCATCAGATGGGGGCGGCCGGAGACGACGCAGGCGGCGCGACGCCTGCTGGCGCTCGCCCCCGAGCGCGTGGTGTTCGCGCACGGGCGCCCGTTCGAGCGGGACGCCACGGCGGCGCTGCGCCGCTCGCTGCGATGGCTGCTGGCGTGAACGTCGCTTGCAAAGCGGCTCGATGCCGCCAAGACTCCGCCGATAAGGCGCAATGATCGCCGCGGCGGACGGGGGAGACCGGATTGGACATCGAGACACGGACCATCGCGCGGGTGACGCGCCGGCTGATCCCGTTCCTGATCCTGTGCTACTTCGTGGCCTATCTCGACCGCGTGAACGTCGGCTTCGCCGGCCTGCAGATGTCCAAGCAGCTAGGCCTGTCGGCGACGATGTTCGGCATCGGCTCGGGCATCTTCTTCGTCGCCTACTTCTTCTTCGAGGTGCCTTCCAACCTGTTCCTGGAACGGTTCGGCGCCCGCCGCTGGATCGCCCGGATCATGCTGACCTGGGGCCTGATTTCCGGCGCCATGACGTTCATCCCGGCGATCGCCCGCGTCACCGGGATCGCCCCGCAATATGTGTTCTACACGCTGCGCGTGCTGCTGGGGTTCGCCGAGGCCGGGTTCTTCCCGGGCATCATCTTCTTCCTGACGCTGTGGTTCCCAAGCCAGTACCGCGCCCGGATGGTCGGCTACTTCATGACGTCGAACCCGCTGGGAACGGTCATCGGCGGCCCGGTGTCGGGCCTGCTGCTCAACCTCGACGGCCTGTCCGGCCTCGCCGGTTGGCAATGGATGTTCCTGATCGAGGCGGTGCCGGCGCTGCTGCTCTCGGTCGCGGTGCTGACATACCTGACCGACACGCCAGCGCAGGCGAAGTGGCTGGCGCCCGAGCAGCGAGACTGGCTGGTCGAGCGGCAGGCGCGCGAGCAACGTCAGCGCGAAGCGGCGCAGCATTTCAGCCTGTGGCAGGCGTTGTCCGATCCACGCGTGCTGGCGACTGCGTTGATCTATTTCGGCGCGACCGGGACCAATTACGGGCTGAGCTTCTTCCTGCCGCAGATCGTCAAGGATTTCGGCTTGAGCAACGTGCAGACCGGCTTCGTCACGGCGCTGCCGTATGCGGTGGGCCTAGTCGGCATGGTGCTGTGGAGCCGCCACTCCGACCGCACCGGCGAGCGGCGCGGCCACATCGCCATCTCGCTCGCGGTCGCGGCGGGAGGCATCGCCGCCTCGACCGCGTTCGGCTCGCCGGTGATGAGGATGGCCTGTCTCTCGATCGCCGGGTTCGGCATCTTCTCGTGCCTGCCGGTGATCTGGACGCTGCCGACCGCCTACCTGTCCGGCGCGGCGGCGGCGGCGGGGATCGCCGCCGTGAACTCGCTGGGCAACCTGGCCGGCTTCGCCGGCCCGTTCGCGATGGGAACGCTGCGCGACGCGACCGGCAATTTCAACGCCGGCCTGCTGGTGATCGCGGGCATCGGCCTGGTCAGCGTAATCACCGTGCTGCTGATCCGCCACGACGCGAAGCTGGAGCGGGCGCCGGAGTCGGCGCCGGCCGGGTAGAAGCGGGAGGGTTCCTGCCGAGAACGCTGCCGGCTACGGCGCAAGGCGAGACACCTTCCGCAGTTGGCATCGCTACGAATCCTCATCCCCCTTGATTGTCGTCGCTTGCTTGCGGTCGCGATTGGACGGCGGACGATCCAATAGGGAGAGGGTCCACTTTGCCGGGCCGGGTATTTGCCGTCAGAACGCCGCGGCGGATGTTGATGCCGTGTCGTCCATGTCCGTTAGGGTTAAAACTCGGCGTGGAAATACGCCTGCAACGGCATCACGCCCAGGCTGCCCGCCTTCAGCGCCGCGATCGCGTGCGCCGCGGCGCGGGCGCCGGCGATGGTGGTGTAATGCGGCACTCCGTGGGTCAGGGCGCTGCGCCGGATGTCGAAGCTGTCGCTGACCGACTGCGCCCCGGCGGCGGTGTTGATGACCAGCTGCACCTCGCCCGAGCGGATCGCGTCGACGCAGTGCGGCCTGCCCTCGAGCACCTTGTTGACCACGCCCGCCACCAGCCCCGCCTCGCGCAGCCCTGCCGCCGTGCCGCGCGTCGCCACCACCCTGAACCCCATGTCGAGCAGCCGGCGCGCGACACCCAGCGCCGCCGGCTTGTCGCTGTCGCGCACCGACAGGAACACCGTGCCCGCCTCGGGCAGCTTCACGCCGGCGCCGAGCTGGCTCTTGGCGAAGGCGCGCTCGAAACTCGCGTCGAGGCCCATGACCTCGCCGGTGGACTTCATCTCCGGCCCCAGGATGGTGTCGACGTCGGGGAAGCGGTTGAACGGGAACACCGCCTCCTTGACCGCCACGTGCGGCGCCACCGCGCGTCCGTCGAGGCGGAACGCGTCGAGCGTCTCGCCGGCCATCACCCGGGCGCCGATCTTGGCGATCGCGACGCCGGTCGCCTTGGCCACGAACGGCACCGTGCGCGAGGCGCGCGGGTTCACTTCGAGGACAAAGATCTCGTCGTCCTTGATCGCGTATTGCACGTTCATCAGGCCGACCACGCCGAGCGCCCGCGCCAGCGCCTCGGTCTGCACCCGCAGTTCGGCGATGGTCGCGGGCGAGAGCGAGTACGGCGGCAGCGCGCAGGCGCTGTCGCCGGAGTGGATGCCGGCCTCCTCGATGTGCTCCATGACGCCCGCGACGTAGACCCGGGCTCCGTCGCACACCGCGTCGACATCGACCTCGATCGCGTCGTTGAGGTAGCGGTCGATCAGCACCGGGGTGTCGCCGGAGACGCGCACCGCCTCGCGCAGGTAGCGGTGCAGGCCGCGCGTGTCGTGGACGATCTCCATGGCGCGGCCGCCCAGCACGTAGCTGGGCCGGATCACCACCGGGAAGCCGATCCGCGCCACCACCGCGTCGGCCTCGGAGGCGTCACGGATGATGCCGCACTCGGGCTGGCGCAGGCCGATGCGGGCCAGCAGCGCCCCGAACCGCTCGCGGTCCTCGGCCATGTCGATCGCGTCCGCACTGGTGCCGAGGATGGCGATGCCGGCGGCGGCGAGGGCGTGCGACAGTTTCAAGGGCGTCTGGCCGCCGTATTGCACGATGCAGCCGAGCACGCTGCCGCGCGACTGCTCGCGGCGCACCAGGGCGATCACGTCCTCGGCGGTCAGCGGCTCGAAATACAGCCGGTCGGAGGTGTCGTAGTCGGTGCTCACCGTCTCCGGGTTGCAGTTGACCATGATGGTCTCGTAGCCGGCGTCGCGCAGCGCGTAGGCGGCGTGGACGCAGCAATAGTCGAACTCGATGCCCTGGCCGATGCGGTTCGGGCCGCCGCCGAGGATGACGACCTTCTGGCGGTCGCTGGGTTCGGCCTCGCATTCCGGCACGCCGAAGCCGGTGTCGTAGGTCGAATACAAGTACGGTGTTTCGGAGGCGAACTCGGCGGCGCAGGTGTCGATGCGCTTGTACACCGGATGCACCTCCAGGCGCTCGCGCAACGCCGCCGCGTCCTCGCCAGTGAGGCGACGCAGTTGCGCGTCGGAGAAGCCCAGCGCCTTGAGCCGGCGCAACGCGAACGCCTCCTGCGGCAGCCCGTCGCGCGCCACCGCCTGCTCGGCCACGACGATGCGGGCCAGCTCGCGCAGGAACCACGGGTCGAACCGGCAAGCGTCGTGGATGTCCGCGACCGACACCCCGGCGCGCAACGCCTGCGCCGCCATCAGCAGCCGGTCGGGGCGGGGCGATGACAGCGCCGCGCGGAACGCGTCGGTGCCGCCGTCGCCGGGGACCGGCACCGGGTCGAGGCCCGCGAACCCGGTCTCCATGCTGCGCAGCGCCTTTTGCAGCGCCTCGGGAAAGCTGCGGCCGATCGCCATCGCCTCGCCCACCGACTTCATGCTGGTGGACAGCATGGGCGCGGTGCCAGGGAACTTCTCGAAGGTGAAGCGCGGGATCTTGACCACCACGTAGTCGATCACCGGCTCGAAGCTGGCCGGTGTCACCCGGGTGATGTCGTTGGCCAGCTCGTCCAGCGTGTAGCCGACCGCGAGCTTGGCCGCGACCTTGGCGATCGGGAAGCCGGTCGCCTTGGACGCCAGGGCCGAGGAGCGCGACACGCGCGGATTCATCTCGATCACCACCATGCGCCCGTCCGCGGGGTTGACCGCGAACTGCACGTTGGAGCCGCCGGTGTCGACGCCGATGCGGCGCAGGCAGGCGATCGAGGCGTCGCGCATCGCCTGGTACTCGCGGTCGGTCAGCGTCAGCGCCGGCGCCACGGTCACGCTGTCGCCGGTGTGGACGCCCATCGGGTCGACGTTCTCGATGGCGCAGACGATGATGCAGTTGTCGGCGCGGTCGCGCACCACCTCCATCTCGTACTCCTTCCAGCCGAGCACGCTCTCCTCGATCAGCACCTCGTCGGTGGGCGAGGCGTCGAGCCCCGAGCCCACGATGCGCTCGAACTCCTCGCGGTTGTAGGCGATGCCGCCGCCGGTGCCGCCCAAGGTGAAGCTCGGCCGGATCACCGCCGGCAGGCCGATCTCGGCCAGGCCCTCGCGCGCCTCGGCCAGCGAGTGCGCGATGCGGCTGCGCGGGCTCTCGATGCCGATTTCGGCCATGGCGTCGCGGAACTTGAGCCGGTCCTCGGCGCGGTCGATCACCGCGGCGTCGGCGCCGATCAGTTCGACGCCGTGCCGCGCCAGGGCGCCGGAGGCGTGCAGTTGCATGGCGACGTTGAGCGCCGTCTGCCCGCCCATGGTCGGCAGGATCGCGTCCGGCCGCTCGCGCGCGATCACCCGCTCCACGAACTCGGCGGTGATCGGCTCGACATAGGTGGCGTCGGCCAGGCCGGGGTCGGTCATGATGGTGGCGGGATTGGAGTTGATCAGCACGACGCGGTAGCCCTCGGCGCGCAGCGTCTTGCACGCCTGCGCCCCCGAGTAGTCGAACTCACAGGCCTGGCCGATGACGATCGGGCCGGCGCCGATGATGAGGATGGAGCGGAGGTCGTCGCGGCGGGGCATCAGCCGGC
>CAXTVL010000114.1:0-7801 GCA_964247515.1 uncultured Acetobacteraceae bacterium
CCCTGGATGTAGGGCAGCGCCACGTTGGCGATGGTGGTGTCCAGCGCCTGCATGATGACCGCGAGGGTCACGCAGGCGGTGATCGCGCCGCGGTTCGCGACGCTAGGCATGGCGGCCTCGGATGCGGTCGAGCAGCGCCTGCAGGGCGTTCGGCAGGCCGCGCGCGTGGCCGGTGTCGATTTCGACCACGACGCTCATGCCGACGCGCAGCGGCGGACGGTCTTCCGGATGGGCGCCCGCCCGATCGCCCGGATCATCGAGCCGCACGCGCATCGGGATGCGCTGCACGACCTTGACCCAGTTGCCGGTGGTGTTCTGCGCCGGCAGCAGCGAGAACGACGAACCCGACGCCGGACTGAGGCTCTCCACGGTGCCGCGCCAGGCCACGCCCGGATAGGTGTCCACGGTCACGACCGCCCGCTGGCCGGGCCGCACGTGGGTGAGCTCGGTCTCCTTCGGGCTGGCCTCGACCCAGATGTCGTCGTCGGAGATCAGGCTGAACCCCGGCTGCGCCGCGCGCAGGTAGCCGCCCACCTGCAACGAATCGACGTTGGTGACGATGCCGTCGAACGGGGCGCGCACCACGGTGTCGTCGAGGTCGTGCTGCGCCGCGTCGACGGCGGAGCGGGCCTGGCGGTAGAACGGGTTGTCCTCGACCGGCTGGCTGGCGTCGTTGCCGAGCTGCGCCAGCAACGACTGCGCGTTGGCCTGCGCCACGGTCACGTTCTCGTAGCGCGCCACCAGATCGTGCTGCGCCTGGTCGAAGTTGGCGCGCGACGCGACGACGCTGCTGGCCAGATCCTGCTGCCGCTTGAACACGCTGGTGTAGTACGGGAGGTCGGCGCGCGCCTGCTCGATCTGCGCCAGCGCCTGCCGATAGGCGGCCTGTTGCGTCAGCACCTGGTTGCGCACCGTGCCGAGCTGCGCCTGGGCACCCTGCAGGGCGATGCGCAACGCCGTGTCGCGCAGCCGGAACAGCAGGTCGCCCTTGCGCACGTGCTGGTTGTTGCGCACCGCGACACTCGCCACCAGGCCCGACACGTCGGTGGTGACGCCGACCGACCGCGCCTGCACGTAGGCGTTGTCGGTGCTCATGACCTGGCCGCCGGTGACGTATTCGTAGGTGCCGGCGATCAGCGCCACCGGCAGCAACGTGAACAGCAGCGGCCGCACCCAACGCCGCCGCCGGGCGACGGCAGCGACGGCGGGCACCGGCGCCCGGGTGAGCGACGCGTCGTCGAAGATGCGCGTGTGGTTGTTATCCATGGGACGCTCGGAGGTTCAAACCGCTCTCCTCCTGGCGCCGGGCCGGGCGCACGCCTCGACCAGGTTCGCCTTCACCCCGTCGAGCATCCGCAGCAGCGCCGCCCGGTCGGCGTGCGGCAGCCCGGCCAGCGCCTCGGCGCGGGTGATCTCGCCGATCGCCTGCAGCGCCTCCAGGCTCGAATGCGCCTTGGGGTCGAGATACAGCAGCCACAGCCGGCGGTCGGTCGGGTGCTGCCGCCGTTCGATCAGGCCGCGCGCCTCGAGCTTGTCGAGGATGCGCACCAGCGAGATCGGCTCCATCTCGAGGATGTCCGCGAGGCCCGCCTGGTGGATGCCCTCGTTCTTGGCGAGGTGCAGCAGCACCAGCCATTGCGAGCGGGTGAAGCCGAGATGCGCCGCGCGCTGCTCGAACCGCTTGCGCAGCAGGCGCCCGACATCGTGCAGCACGAAGCCGATCGTCGGCAGCGCCGACGCGGGCTCGACCTGCACCTCGTCATTCGGGGCCGCGCCCACATTGTCCACAACCATGCTTATCATACCACGCTCGATCGTAGTCATGGTTACGACTTTCCGCTAGTGTGTTCCACTCATGACAGGGTGAGGGTTCGCGGCATGGGTGGGCGGGTGCCATGGTGGCTGTGCGCGTTGTGCCTGGTGGTGTCGCCGCGCGCCCCGGCCTGGGCCGGTGCCGCGTTCCGCTGCGTGGGCTTCGCGCAGGCCGGCGGCGCCGAGCTGCTGTGCAGCCACACCGACCCCGGGGCGCCGACCCAGATCTGCTCGTTCAGTTGGACGCTGATGAGCACCGCCAGCCAGCGATCGCTGGTCAACGGCTCGTTCCTGCTGGCGCGCGGCATGACCAATGTCGTGGTCTACCAGGGCAGCGGGTTCGCCTATCCGCTGGCCGGCCCGGTCGTGCTCTGCCAGGGCCGCAAGGATGGCTGAGCGCGCCGTCGCCCGGACGCGAGACGACACCGGCTTGCGTTTGCCTGGGTCCGGAGCCCTGGTGCGGCGGCGACTTGACTGGCACAGTCCGCGTCGGCCATGCCCAACAGGATCCTGTCCTCCACCCCGCTCGTCATCGGCATGGTGCTGGCCGCTGTCATGGCCGCCATCGGGTTCGCGGCACGGTCCGGGCCGCACGGCGGAGCGCCGCCGGCGGCGGCGACCCCCGTGCGAACGGCGGACCTCGTCATGCGCGACCAGCCGGACGGCAGCGTCGTCGTCGTCACCGCCGGCGGCCAGCCAGTGACCACCCTCGCGCGCGACACCAACCCGTTCGTCCGCGTGGTGCTGTCCGGGCTGGTGCGGGAGCGGCGGCTCGAGGGCGAGGGCTCGCCCAGCATCCCGTTCCATCTCACGCGCTGGCGCGACGGGCGGCTCACGATCGACGACATCGCGACCGGCAAGCTGATCGAGCTGGAAGCGTTCGGCCCCACCAACGAGGACGCGTTCGCCCGCCTGCTCGACCTCACTCCGCAGCCGGCGACCAAGTAGGCTCCGGCACCGCGATGGCAGGCTTGGTGCGGTTTGCCGGAGCGGCGCGGATCGTCCCCGGGGCGATGGCGGCGGCCGCCTCGCTGATCGCGTGGCCCAGCGCCATGGCGTGCGGGACGCCGCGCAGCATGGGCTCCGCGCGGCTCCAGCGCCAAGGCCGGGCATGGGGCCAGAGCTTGACGTAGCCGAGGCGTTGGCCGGGCTTGGGGGTGAGCAGCACGTCGCCGGTATCGTCGCCGCGCGGATGCACGCCGACGGTGGCGATGCGTCCCAGCGGGATGGAGAGGCTGGCCGTCAGCGCCACGCCGTAATGCAGGACGCAGCGTTCGCTGGTGAGTTCGTAGGTGGTGGTGCGGGATATCGCCCAGGCGAACAGCGCGCAGGCGCCGAACACCACCAGCGCGATCGCCGCGACCGGCGCCCCGCGCCAGAGCGTGTCGAGCGGGGTCCAGCCGTCCGCCCGGTCGGCGGCGAAGCCCCACAGCAGGATCGCCGCGAAATATCCCATGACGACGCGCACGTGCAGCACGTCGCGCATCACCGCGCGCCAGGCCGGCCGGCCGCGCCACAGCACCCGCTCGCCCGCGATCAGTTGCGCCATAGCGGCCGCTCCGTCTGCCGCGCCATGAGCGGCTCGCCGCGGAAGAACTGCCCGGCGGCGAAATAGGCGTTCAGGCGTTCCTCCTCCTGCCCGGAGATCACGTCCGGTCGCGACGGCATCGGGATGTTTGGGAACTGGTGCGCCCAGAGCGCGGTGACGCGGACCCGGCGCGACCGCTCCTTGATGTCGGCATGGTAGATCGGCACCAGCACGCGCCCGGCGCCGAGCGCCGCGTCCAGCTCGACCTCCAGGAAGCGGATGATCTTGATGCCGCGGTCGATCCACAGCTCGCTCACGCGACCGACCGGGTTCCAGCGCCAGTCCGACACCGCCATGCCGCGCGGGTCGGCGTCCAGTCTGAGGACGGACCATTCGGGCAGCAGTCGCAACGGCTGCAGCAGCGGGTCGCCGCGTTCGGTCAGCATCGGCTCGTCGCGCCGGCGGACCCAGGAACCCGGCCCGATGCCGGCGAGCAGCGGGTCGTCGAGCGGGGCGAGCGGCGTGCCGTCGAAGCGGTGCACCGGCGCCGCGTTGATGTCCGCCTGCGGGTAGTCATGCGGCGCTTGCGTGGTGCCGCCCTCGTTGAGGATGTAGGTGACCGGCCGCGCCGGCGGCGGCGGGAAGCCGTCCATCCGCTCCTGCCTGAACGGCGACGCCTTGAGCGGGTAGCCCTCCCGCTTGCTCTCGCGCTGCAGCCAGAACACCAGGGCGATGAAGAACAGCAGGAACACCCAGAACGCGATGGTGGGGATGTCGAGCTGGCTGCCGATGACGCCGTAGGCTCGGTTGGGCAGGGTCGTGGGCATGGGAGGTTCCTCAGCCGGGGGCAGGCGCCGCGTTGCCGGCGCGCGGGCCGTTGGTCGCGGCCGGACTGGCGAGCGGGGTCAGCCCGGGATAGTCGTTCACCATGTTGGCGCCGCCCAGCGGCTTGGGCAGGCCGAAATGGCAGGTGGCGCAGACGACGAAGCCGTTGCCGGCCTGGGCGCCCCGCATCCGCGCCGGGATGACCGGGATCTTGGTCTCGTGCTCCAGCGTCCGGGTCTGCGGCAGCAACGTCGCGATGGGCACCAGGAAGTTGCGGTTCAGGTCGCGTGTCATGCGGATCGCGTACCAGGCGTTCCAGCGATAGGGCGAGCTCTGGCTCCAGTCGTTGAACGCGCGCGATTGGTGGCAGTAGCCGCAATTGACCCCGATGCCGTCCGACATCTGCATCATCATCTCGTAGATGCGCGTGGCCTCCGGCCAGGAATGCAGCGTCGGCCCCGGCTCCACCGTCTCGGACGATACGGCGATCGGCTGGTCGTCGAGGAAGTATTCGGCGAAGCCGTTGTCGGGGAAGAACTTGCGCACCGTGTCGGCGGATTCCTGCCAGTTGTCCTGGTAGCCGACCAGCGGCCGTTCGGGCTTCGGCGCGTCCGGGAACCACGCCTGCCCCGGCACCGGCTGGCCGCGGTGGCAACTGTAGCAGGTCACGCCGGCGGCGCCGACATGGGTGCCCCAATCGGCGTTGAGGTGGCGGGTCATGCGCAGCATGACGCGCGCGACGTTCTTTTGCGGCTTGTCGTCGGCCGCGTAGTTGGTGCCGACATGGCAGTAGTCGCAGCCTTGCTTGGGCGACACCCAGGCGGTGATCGCGACCTGCAGCCGCATGAACTCCGCGGCGCTCACGTCGGTCAGCACCTTGACGTTCTTGTAGGTCTCGGTGGCGGAAGGCCCGCCGCTGGCAGCTTGCGGCAGCGGCGGCGGCGGCTTGTTCAAGGGAAAGCTCGCGGCGACCGGCACGAACTGGACGTTGCCGGGGACGGCGATCTCCTGCGCCGTCCACGGCGGCCGGTTCCATGTCGGCACGAGGAGGATGAACGCGCCGGCGGCGACCACGCCAGCCACGGCCGCGAGGGTGAGCGACTTCATGGCCGTGGCCCGAACGCCGTGGCCGAGCCCAATTGCGGCTTCTTCACGTCGAGCGCCCCCGGCGGGAGGGTGGCCGGGACCGGCAGCACCGGCTGGTAGTCGGCGGCCATCCCGTGCCGGACGCCCCAGAGATACCAGTTGTCCACCACCGTCCCGGTCATCAGGATGCCGATGCCGCCGGTCAGCGTCGTGAGCAGGGCGAACCAGTACGCCCATTTGTGGATCGAATCGAAGTTGGCGTTGAAGCCCATGGTCCAGCGCCAGAACAGCGCGCCCCGCTCGCTGGCGCTGCCGGGGTCGACGATCTCCCGCGTCTCGCGGTCGGCGCCGTAGCGCACGGTGGCGAGGATGGTGCCGCCGTGCATGGTGAACAGCAGCACCGACCCGTACAGGAAGGTGATCGAGAGCATGTGGAACGGGTTGTAGAACAGGTTGCCGTAACGGACCGAGAACGTCGCCGTCCAGTTCAGGTGCGGGATGATGCCGAACGGCACCGCCTCGGACCAGCTCCCGACCAGGATCGGACGGAAGAAGCCGAGCACCAGATAGAGCCAGATGGCGGAGGCGAACGCCCAGGCGACATGGGTGCCCATGCCGAGCGCCACCGCCCGGCTGTACATCCGCGCCCACCACAGCAGGATCGAGACGGTGAGGAAGAAGCCCGCGAGCAGCCACCAGCCGCCGTCCTGCAATGGCGGCAGGATGGACAGTCCCTGCTTGGCCGAGGGCGGGTTCAGCGCCAGGAACGGCAGCAGCTTGATGAACCGCAGCACGTTCCAGTCCACCGAGGCCCACATGTTTAGGCCGATGATCTCGAAGGCGATGAAGCCGCACAGGATCGAGGCGATGGCCAGGATGCCCATGTGGGTCGGGCCCACCTGGCTCTCGCCCAGGCGGCCCAGCCAGATCGAGTGCCGTGGCGTTTGCAGCACGCGCCCGCCGGAGCGGGGTGCCAGCGCCGGCAGCGGCGGCATCTCGAACGGCGCGGCGAGTTCGATGCTGGTGAACAGCGTGTGGTAGCGTGCCATGTCACGGGAACCCGCTCGGACCCCAGATGGGGATGTTCATGAACCAGTCGTACCAGTACGGCCAGCCGCGCGACCAGAACGGGCCCGATATGACGATGCAGATGGCGCTCCAGATGCCGGCGTTCAGCGCCAGGAAGTAGCCGAGCCGGTGGATGCCGAGCGAGCCGATCGAGTAGACGATGGTGTCGCGGAAATAGATGCTCTCCTGCTCCTCGAACCGCACCGGCTGGCCCTTTTGCGGGTGGGCGATGGAGAGGACCTCGCCGGCGTGCATGGCGAGCAGGAAGTTGGTGGTGAAGAAGAACGTCACCGCCAGCATGTGCGCCGGGTTGTAGTGGAAGTGCAGGTATTGGTAGCCGACGTTGGACACCCAATCGAGGTGGCTCATGATGCCGTAGGGAAAGCCGTAGCCCCAGGCGCCGAGCAGCACCGGCCGCACCACTTCCAGGGTGGCGTAGGCGGCGATCGCGGCGCCGAAGCCCACCGGCACGTGCAGGCCGATGCCGAGCTTGCGGCAGATCTCCACCTCGCGCAGCGCCCAGCAGATGAAGGAGGTCAGCGCGAACAGGGTGATCCACTGCCACAGCCCGCCGTCGCGCAACGGGGCGAAGCCGAGGCCGTAGCGGATCGGCGGCGGGTTGATCGAGATCTTGAACAGCGCCCAGGTCGGCCCGATGGCGGCGCCGTAGATCAGCAGCAACGTGCCCATCAGGGTGGCGATGGCGCCCACCACGCCGAACAACCCGACGTAGAACGGACCCACCCAGAAATCGAACGTCTCGCCGCCGGCGAGGGTGCCGCCCCGCACCCGATACTTCATCTCGTAACTCAGCATCGACATCGGCGAGTGCCCTTCCTGACCGCATCAAGAATTCTGTGGACGCCAACGCTTGTCAATTAATGCTGACAGTCTAAACTGTCAACTTGAAGTGACATATGGATGAGCCGATGATCGTCCGAACATGGGTCCTGCGTGGCGCCGCGGTCGCGCTGATGGCGCTCTGGTGCATGCCGGCGCGGGCCGATTCCCTGGAGGTCGGCTGGCCCACGTTCTACCGGGCCGGGCCGGGCCGCGACTACGTCGTGCTCGACGAGCTGGACCGCGGCGTCCGTCTCGAGGTCGCGGCCTGCGCCGCCGGGTGGTGCCGGGTGCGGTGGGAGAACACCGACGGCTACGTGGAGCGGTCGGCGCTGGTCGACCCGTCCGCCGTGCCGGTCAAGCCGCCCCTGGCGAGGCCCCAAGGATGCGTGCGGAGCCAGGTGACGGGTTCAGGCTATCACAACGGCCTGTATTACGAGTTCTGCCCCCGCTGAGCCGGCCGTTGGCCTCCCGCGCGCCCTCGTGTCCGGCCGCCGTGACTTGCCCCCAAGCTCGTCATGCGCGGGCTTGGCCCACGGCTGTCCGGTTCAAGTCTTTAAGTCAAATCAGAGAGTTACGTCATGGCCGGGCTTGACCCGGCCATCCACGCGATGCCGGCGGCACAGGTCGCCCCAAGGATCG
>CAXTVL010000115.1:0-7757 GCA_964247515.1 uncultured Acetobacteraceae bacterium
GCATGGTGCGCATCCGGGTCGACCAACGGTTCGCGTTGCGCGACGCGGCGGCGGCGCACGCCGCGCTGGAAGCGCGGCAGCCCACGGGCAGCACCGTCCTGCTGCCCTGAGTGCGGCCGGCGACGCCGCACGACCGGGTTGGAGATGGAGCGGGTGAAGGGAATCGAACCCTCGTGTGCAGCTTGGGAAGCTGCCGTTCTACCATTGAACTACACCCGCGGGGTGTGCAGCGGACTATAGCACCGCCGATTGACGGCGCAATCCGGCCCGCCTAGGGTCCGTCCCGCCGGGCAGCCGGCCCTCGTGATTTGTCCGGCCGGATTGCGGCGAGGTGAAACAAGCGCGCTAAAGAGGCCAGCTACCGCCCGGGCCGCCGAGCGGGACGCTGCCTCGTCCGGCCTTCGGCGCGAGGTCCATCATGAACGACATGCCCCCTTCCATCCCGCCGCACCCCGCCACCGTCGCGGTGCACGGCGGCACCCAGCGAACGCCGCACGGCGAGACCAGCGAGGCGCTGTTCCTCACCTCGGGCTTCGTCTACGACGACGCCGAGCAGGCCGAGGCGACCTTCCTCGGCACCGAGGCGCACTACCAGTATTCCCGCTTCGGCAACCCCACGGTGGCGATGCTGGAGCAGCGCCTGGCGCTGATCGAGGGGGCCGAGGCCTGCCGCGCCACCGCCACCGGCATGGCCGCGGTCCATGCCGCGATGCTGTCCCACCTCAAGGCCGGCGACCGGCTGGTGGCGTCGCGCGCCCTGTTCGGCTCCTGCCACTGGATCGTCTCCACCCTGCTGCCGCGCTACGGGATCGAGGCCGAGTTCGTCGACGGCGCCGACCTCGCGCAGTGGCGACGCGCGTTCTCGCGCCCGGCCACGATGGTGCTGCTGGAGACTCCGTCGAACCCGATGCTCGAGGTGATCGACCTGCGCGCGATCTGCGACCTGGCGCACGCGGCGGGCGCGCTGGTGGTGGTCGACAACGTGTTCGCGACCCCGCTGCTCCAGAAGCCGATCGAATTCGGCGCCGACATCGTGGTCTATTCGGCGACCAAGCACATCGACGGGCAAGGCCGGGTGCTGGGCGGCGCCGTGCTCGGCTCCCGCTCCTGGATCGAGGGCACGTTGCAGCCGTTCATCCGCAACACCGGGCCGGCGATGTCGCCGTTCAACGCCTGGGTGCTGCTGAAGGGGCTGGAGACGCTGTCGCTGCGCGTGGACGCGATGTGCCGCAGCGCCGCCACGCTCGCCGACCTGCTGGCGGAGCGGCCCGAGGTGACGCGGGTCTGGTATCCGGGCCGGCCCGATCACCCGCAGCACGAGCTCGCCATGGCGCAGATGTCGGCTGGCGGCACGCTGGTCACGTTCGCGTTGCGCGACAAGGCGGCGGCGTTCCGGGCGATGGACGCGCTGCGGCTGATCGCCGTGTCGAACAATTTGGGCGACAGCAAGTCGCTCGTGACCCACCCCGCCACCACCACCCACATGCGAATCGGCGCGGAAGAGCGCGCCCGGCTCGGCATCGACGACGGCACCATCCGGCTCTCGGTCGGGCTGGAGGATGTCCGCGACCTCGCGGCCGATCTGGTGCGGGCGTTGGAACGCTCGTAGGTCCGCTCTCCCGGCGTGCTATGATCCGCCGGCCAGAGCAGGGAGCCGCGCCGTGACCGACGCCTTCACCGCCACCACCCATGACGTGAGCGTGGTCGTTCGGGCGTTCTACCTGGAGGACAAGTCCCGCCCCGACGAGAGCCGCTTCATGTGGGCCTACCGCATCTCCATCGAGAACCAGGGCCGCGCCGCCTGCCAGTTGCTGCGCCGCACCTGGGTGATCACCGACGGGCGCGGGAGGGTGCAGCGCGTGCATGGCGATGGCGTGGTCGGCCAGCAACCGGTGCTGGAGCCGGGCGAGACGTTCGAATACACCTCCGGCACGCCGCTGGAGACGCCGTCCGGTTTCATGGTGGGCACCTACCACATGGTGCTGACCGGATCGGGCGAGGCGTTCGACGTGGCGATCCCGGCGTTCAGCCTCGACAGCCCGCACCAGGGCGGCCAACTGCACTGAGGCGGGCCGGGCACGAGGTTGGAACCGGGCGGCGGGCCGCCATATCGCTCGGAGCCGCAACAGGAACAGATACGTGATGAATGTTGTTTTGCCCACCGGCCACGAGGCGGGAGGTGGCCGGCAGACGGCCGCGCGGCCGACGCGCGAGCAGGCCGAGGACGCCGTGCGCACGCTGCTGCGTTGGGCGCGCGAGGATCCCGAGCGCCCCGGCCTGCGCGACACCCCGGCGCGGGTGGTACGCTCGTACGAGGAGTTCTTCGCCGGCTACCAGATCGATCCGGTGACGCTGCTGGAGCGCACCTTCGACGAGACCGAGGGTTACGACGAGATCGTGCTGTTGCGCGACATCAGGGTCGAGAGCACCTGCGAGCATCACATGGTGCCCATCATCGGCCGCGCCCACGTGGCCTACCTGCCGCATCGCCGGGTGGTGGGCATCAGCAAGCTGGCCCGCGTGGTCGACGCCTACAGCAAGCGGCTGCAAATCCAGGAGAAGCTGACGGCGCAGATCGCGCATACCGTCAACGACGCGCTGCGGCCGCGCGGCGTCGCGGTGGTGATCGAGGCCGGGCACCAGTGCATGAGCACGCGCGGGGTGCACAAGCCCGGCGTGTCGATGGTCACGAGCACGATGCTGGGCGCGTTCCGCGACAACCCGGACACCCGGCGCGAGTTGTTGTCGATGATCCCGCGCCCGGTCTCGCCGGCGTTCGGGGAGTAACCAGCCCGAGGGGTCAACCCATGCCCGATTCCGGACCCAAGCCCGTCATCGCCTACTGGCATCTCTGGACCGACGCGCAGGGCGTCAGCCACCAGGCGCGCTGCGAGCTGACCGCGTTCGAGCTGAAGGGGGTGGGCGCCGCCGACCCGCAATGGAACGACAAGCAGGCGCGCGGCGAGGCCACCACGGTGTTCACCGTGCAGCCGGTGGGGTGGGTCGGCGAGTGGCACGAGAACCCGGCGCCGCAATGGATCGTGCCGCTGTCCGGGCGCTGGTGGGTCGAGGCGATGGACGGCACGCGCGTCGAGATGGGGCCGGGCGAGCTGTCGTTCGGCGAGGACCAGGGCTGCGCGCGCGACGCGCAGGGCCGCCTCGGCCACCGCTCCGGCACCATCGGCGAGCAGCCGGCGGTGCTGATGACGGTGCAGTCGCACGTGCCTCCGGTGAGGCGGCCCGGCCACCTGAAGTAGCGCCGTGGACGGCTTCGAGGTCGCGGACCCGGCGTTCCGCGCCCTGGTGCTGCCGAACGCGCCGCTGCTGACGCTGGGCGAGGGCTATGGCTGGCTGGAGGGACCGGTCTGGTTCGCCGACGCCGATCACCTGCTGGTCAGCGACGTTCCGGGCGACCGCATCCTGCGCTGGACCGAGAGCTCGGGCGTCTCGGTGTTCCGCCAGCCGTCCGGCTTCGCCAACGGCCACTGCCGCGACCGCGAGGGCAGGCTGGTCGGCTGCTCGCACCGGCATCGCCGCGTCACCCGCACCGAGCTCGACGGCAGCCTCACCGTGCTGGCCGACCGCCACCACGGCCGGCGCCTGAACAGCCCCAACGACATCGTGGCGCACAGCGACGGCGGACTCTGGTTCACCGATCCCACGTACGGCATCAGCACCGACTACGAGGGCGGCAAGCAGGACTCCGAGTGCCCGCCCGCCGTCTACCGGCTCGACCCCGCGACCGGCGCGCTGGAGGTCGTGGCGGACGACTTCGCGGGGCCGAACGGGCTGTGCTTCTCGCCGGACGAGCGCCTGCTCTACGTGGCCGAGACCGGGGCGCAGTTCGCGACCGATCCGGTGCGCCACATCCGCGTCTTCGACGTGCTGGACGGGCGGCGGCTCGCGCACGGGCGGGTGTTCCACACGGTCTCACCGGGCTACGCCGACGGCTTCCGCTGCGACGAGGACGGCCGCATCTGGACCGGCGCCGCCGACGGCGCGCATTGCGTGGCCCCGGACGGCGGGTTGCTGGGCAAGGTGCTGACCGGCGCCACGGTGTCCAACCTCGCCTTCGGCGGCCGCAACCGCTCGCGGTTGTTCCTGTGCGCCGCGCACAAGTTGCAAGCCATCTACACCAACGTTCGTGGCGCGCAGCGACCATGATGCGGTCATGAAGCCGGCGCTTCGAGACCGGCCTCGTATCAGCCCAGTCCCAGCACGATCCGCACGCCATGCTCGATTGCGCGCAGGTCGGTCGCAGACAACGGACCGACGCGCCGGGCGAGGCGGCCCTTGTCTACCACCCGAACCTGGTCGCATACCGCGACGCTGCCCGCGCCAGCCGAACTCGTCGCCCCGACGATCGGAGGTCGCGGCGCCGGCCCGGTGGACAGCGGCACCACGACGACCGTGCGCCTCGCTTGGTTGAGGGAATCGACCGTCAGAACCACGGCCGGGCGCGTCTTGCGCGGTTCGCTCCCGCGGGTGGGATCAAGCTCCACCCACCACACCTCGCCCCGTCGTGGACTGGGGATGTCAGTGACCGACCCTGTCACTCCTAGCGGCGAGAGGCGACAGCGTCTGCCTCCAACCCGTCAGCGACCGTGCCGTCCCACTCCGCCATCTCGGCTGCGAGCCGCTCGTCCCGCTCCACCGCCAGGGCGGCTTGATGGAGCGGATCGCTCTCGCCGCCGTCCGGAGCCAATGCCTGTTCCAACAGGCGCCGCACGAACGCGTTGCGGCTTCGCGCCGGAACTTGCAGCCGCAGACGTCGGGCCAGCTCTACCGGAAGCCTCACCAGAAACTGCTGAGTGGCCATGTCGTCTGCTGCCTGCGCCGGTCATGCTATTGCCATCAATAGCAGCCGACATGCGCGACATCCAGCCTCGCGTCCGATGTAGCTGGACCCCGTGATCACTTACGGAAGCTGCTGCGCATAGGGATGCGACGACGCGAACGGGGCCGCCAGGAAGTCGCCGAACGTGCCGTGGGCGCCCACCACCAGCAGCAGGAAGCCGCCGGCCAGCGAGAAGTTCTTCAGGAAGTCCCAGAACAGCGCGCGGCCCTTGCTGTCGCCGCCCTGCCAGAAATCGCCGGGGCGCCAGAACCGCTTCCACAGCAGCGCCGTCACCATGCAGTAGCCGGCCATCACCAATCCCGCCGCGCGGTCGGCGGTGCCGGTCAGGATCGCCAGCGGCATCAGCAGTTCCACCGCCACTCCCGCGACGATGAGCGCCACGGCGACGCCGCCCGGGAACATCTCGCGCGCCTGGCCTACGGCGCCGCGGAAGTTCAGGATCTTGTCGAGCGCGCTGAACGGGAAGAACAGCATCACCAGCAGGTAGCGCACCAGCAGCGTCGCCAGCACGCTCATGCGCCGAGCCGCTGCTGGATGTGCGCCGCGACCCGCAGCGCGTTGGCGATGATGGTGAGCGTCGGGTTCACGGCGCCGATCGAGGGGAAGAAACTCGCGTCGGTGACATAGAGGTTGTCGAGCTGGTGCGCGCGGCAGTCGAGGTCGAGCACCGAGCTCAGGGGGTCGGTGCCGAACCGCGCCGTGCCGGCCTGGTGCGCGGTGCCGCTGATCGGGATGTCCTTGCCGAGATACAGGCTGCGCTCGACCATCACCGGATGCGCGCCGTGGCGGGCCATCGCCTGCTCCAGCTTGCGCCTGAGCCGCCGGTGCGCCTCCTGGCCCTGTTCGGTGACGTCGAGCACCACGCGCTCGCCGTCGTAGAAGATGCGGTTCTCCGCACGCGGCAAGTCCTCCGACGACAGCCAGAAATCCATCGAGTGCCGGGCCATCTGCCCGAACGGCACGTCCGGCAGCCATTCCAGCCAGGAGGGCAGCGCCTCGCCCTTGATCTGCTCGGCGTGCGAGGTGGCGCACATCTGGATCAGGCCCAGCGGGTAGTCCCAGTCGTCGCAGCCGAAATAGAAGTCGCTCACGGCAAGGGTCTTCTGGAACACGGTGTCGTTCGGCTCGCGCATCAGCGCCATCAGCACCGACTGGTTGTGCCGCATGTAGTTGCGCCCGACCTGGCCGGAGCCGTTGGCCAGGCCGTTCGGGTGCGCGTCGTTGGCCGAGCGCAGCAGCAGCAGGGCGGACGAGAGCGCGCCGCAGGCGACCACCACGATGTCGGCGCTGTGGCGCTCCCGCTCGCCCCCGCGTTCGACCTGCACGCCGGTCACGGCGCGCCCGGCGGCGTCGGTCTCCAGCCGACTCACGTAGGCGTTGGTCATCAGCTCGAAATTCGGGTGCGCCGCCAGCGTCGGGTCGACGCACATCACCTGCGCGTCGGCCTTGCCGTTGAGCAGGCAGGGGAAGCCATCGAAGGCGTCGCAGCGGATGCAGACGCTGGTGGGCGTGGCGCGGCCATGGCGCTCGTCGAGCTTGATGCCCAGCGGCAGGTGGAACGGGTGCAGCCCGTCGGCGGCGAAGGCGTCATGGAGCGCCTGGATGCGCGGCTCGTGCGACACCGGCGGGTGCGGGTAGGGCGCGCCCGCCGGCGGCTCCAGCGGGTCTTCGCCACGCTGCCCGTGGACCGCGAACAGGCGTTCGGCCTCGGTGTAGAACGGCTCGAACGCCTCGTAGCGCAGCGGCCAGGCCGGCGAGACGCCCTCCTGGTGCGCCACCTCGCCGAAGTCGCGCTCGCGCAGCCGGAACAGGGCGGCGCCGTAGACCTTCGAGTTGCCGCCCACGAAATAGTGCAGGCCGGGATGGAAGGTCTCGCCGCCGCGCCCGTGCCACGTTTCCTTCGCCTGGTACTTGGCGTCGACGAACACCGCCTTGCTGTCCCAGTTGGCCTGCTCGCGTGGCAAGTAGTCGCCGCGCTCCAGCATCAGGATGCGCTTGCCGGTCGGCGCCAAGCGGTGCGCCAGCGACGCGCCGCCCGGTCCGCTGCCGACCACGATCACGTCGTAATGCGCCATCGTCCGTCTCCCTCAATATTCGAATTGGTAGGTCAGCCCGACATTGGTGCCGTTCGAGGATTGGGTGCTGCCGGCGCCGGTGGCGCTGCCGCCGCCGGTGCCGATGTCGGTCTCGAGCTTCAGCGCCTTGGTGATGTCGACCTGCACCTGCGCCTGCGTGCCGCTGCCGGACGTGCTCTGCTTGGCGCCGAGATAGACGCCGCGCGCCACGTATTTGCCGGCCTGCACCGAGGCGCCGGTGTTGGCGCCGGAGCCGCCGCCGCCCACCGCCAGCCGGTCGAGGCCCAGGCCGCTGCGCACCTTGGCCAACGGGTCGAAGCCGCCGCCGGCGCCGGTCAACTGCGCCAGCGAGGCGGCGATCTGCGCCAACTGGAACGGCCCGAGGCTGGCGGCACTCTGGCCGAACAGCAGGTGCGCCAGCACCTCGTCCTGCGGCAGCGCCGGCACCGAGCTCAGCGTGATCTTGGGGTCGCTCGCGTAGCCGCCCACCGCCAGCGTCGCGGTGGTGTTGCCCGAGGTGCTGTTGGCCTTGAAGTCGAGCGTGGGGTCGAGCTTGCCGCTGCCGTCGAAGCCGACCTTGCCGGTGGCGAAGTCGAGCGTGGTGCCGGCGACGCTGACGCTGCCGCGACGCATCGAGAAGCCGCCTTGCGGCTGCGGGTGCGCGGCGGTGCCGAGCACCACCAGGTGCCCCTGCAACTCGGCGTCGAGCCCGCGCCCGCGCACGAAGATCTGGCCCGGCGCGTCGACGGTGAGGTCGAGCGCGACGTCGGGACCGGGGGCCGTCGGCGGGGGCGGTTTCTCCCCCGGCCGGCGCACGGTCAGCG
>CAXTVL010000116.1:0-7725 GCA_964247515.1 uncultured Acetobacteraceae bacterium
CGCCGGGGCGGGGGCCGCTCCGGCCGGGGCGTTCGGGTCGGCCACCGGCTCGGCGCCCTTGGTCGGCGGCGCCACCGTGGCGATCACGAAGTCGCGGTCGGTGATGGTGGGACGCAGGCCCTCGGTGCCCTTGAGGTCGGACCAGCGGACGTTGGCGTTGATGTCGAGCGCGCCGAGGTCGGCCTCGAAATGCTCCGGCACCTGGTCGGGATCGCACAGGCACTCGACGGTGTGGCGCACCACGTTCAGCACGCCGCCGCGCTTGAGGCCGGGGCTGACGCCCTCGTTGGTGAACACCACCGCGACCGCGACACGCATCCGCTCGCCGGCGGCGAGGCGCTGGAAATCGACGTGTTCCGGCTGGTCGGTGACCGGATGGTATTGCACGTCGCGGATCAGCGCCCGCGTGGGCGTGCCATCGACCATCACCTCGAACAGCCGCGAGCGCCAGCCGTTGCGGTGGATCTCGCGCATCACCGTCTTGGGTTCCAGGGAAATCAGGGTCGGCGCCGTCTTGGCGCCGTAGATGACCGCGGGCACCTTGCCCGCCCTCCGAGTGGCACGCGCTGCCCCCTTACCTGCGTGCGTGCGTGCCTCGGCCTCGATCGTGGTGGTGGTGGCCATGGTTCGCTCCATTGCAAACGCCGGCCTCCAGGGGTGCCGGCGAGGCGAGGCGTGTAGCACACAGCCATCCCTTGCCAACAGAGCCGCCTAGCGCGCCTGCGCCGCCTCGCCGGCGCGCTGCTGGCGGCGCAGCAGGTCCTCGCGCACGTCCTCGCTGGCAGCCCGCAACAGCTCGGTCATCACAGCGTGCGCCTCCGCGCCACGGCCGTGCCGGATCGCCGTCAGCACGCCTTGGTGCTGACGCAACGCGTGCGCCGGAGTGCGCGCGGCGCCATGCCAGCTCAATTGGAACGATGCCACCAGCGAGCTCTCGATCACCGCGCCGAACGAAGCCAAGAAGTGATTGCCGGTGGCATCCAGGATGCCCTGGTGGAAGCGCAGATCGGCTTCGGCAAGATCTCCCGTCCCGTCCTGCCGCGCCTCCATGTCCAGCAGCGCCTGCTCGAGGCGTGCCACCGCGTGCGGCGTCCGTCGCTCGGCGGCCAGCGCCGCGGCCTGCGGCTCGACGATCTGGCGCACCTCGAACAGGCCGGAGACGAAAGCGTCGGTGGTCGTGGCGCGCAGGTGCCAGGCCAGCACCTCGGGGTCGAGCATGTTCCACTCGGCGCGCAGCCGAACCAGGGTGCCAATCTTTTGCCGGCTGACGATCAGGCGCTTGGCCGCCAGCAGCTTGAATGCCTCGCGCAGCGCCGAGCGCGACACCGCGAGCCGGGCGCACAGCTCCATCTCGGTCGGCAACGCGCTGCCCGGAGGGTGATCGCCGCTGACGATCGCCACCCCGAGCGCGTTGGCGATCTTCTCGTGCAGGTTTCGGCCGGCCGATTCGCGCAACGCCAAGCCGGCTCCGGTCTCCGGATCGCTCACCTGACGATGCCGTCCGCCGCGCCGCCGCTACGGTGCATGTCGTGTGCTCCTGGCTCCCCCTCTTGTCCCAATAAGTCATGCAAATGCCCGGCGCAATGCGTGCCGGACGGGTAGGCCGACGGGAAGAGAACGGCGGTGGCCTAACGAAGATAGACCCGGACCTCACGCACCGGCTGGCCGGGGTCGCCGCGCGAGCCGAGATGCAGGTGGTCGGCGGCCACGCCATCGGCCAGCAGCGCGTCGGCCACCTGTTGCAGGTCCGCGGCACCGGACGTCAGGGCACGGTCCTGCGCATCGAGGCTTGCCTGCGTCGGCACCGGCGTCACCAGGTCGAACTGCGCGTCGGGCTGGCGCGCCAGCGCGCCGCGCACCGCGTCCAGCAGCGGCGGTTGCCAATCGGCGTCGAGCCGGTCGAACCGGACGCTCGCCAGCGGTGGTGCCGGCGTGCTGCGGACTTCGGCCGCCAGCCGGTCGCTCGCCAGTTGGTCGGCCGTCGGGGCCAGCGCGGTGCCGGCGAAGGTCCGCTGGTCGACGATGCGGCAGCCGGTGCCCGCCAGGGCCGCCATGGCCACCAGCAGGCATCCGGCGCCCCGGGGAGGAATGAATTGCAACGACCTCATGCCATCCGCAATGTCGCCGCAACTTGTCCGCCGAGCAAGCGGGGTTGCCGGCGCGGCCGCGGCGAACTATGAGCCGAGGCCGTGCAGGAGACCTGATGGCGTCAACGGCGAAAATACAGGCCGCGTCCAGCCGGGCCACCTTGCGCCCGCGAACCGAGATGCTGTCAACCCATGCCGGGATCCTGGCCCGCCACGCGAGTCTCGAAGCGCAGCTCGGGGCGGCGGCGCGGGCGATGCTGGCGGCGGCCGGAGCCGCCATCCCGGCCACCGCCGAGGCGGTCGCGATGCTGTGGGCGCGCCATCTCAAGTTCGACGCGGCCGACCCGCGCTGGCCCGACCGCGACCGTTTCCTGGTGCAACCCTCGGTCGGCGGCCGGCTGCTTGCCACACTGCTGCACCTGACTGGGCACGACACGCCGTCCGATGCCGTCCAGGAGCACGATCACCCGGCGTTCGAGCTGCCGACCGACGCGGCGGGCCAGGCGTTCGGTTGCGCGGTCGGGATGGCGTTGGCCGAACGCCTGCTGGCGGCGCGGTTTGGCCGCAGCCTGGTCGACCACCGGACTTGGCTGGTGGCGTCCGGACACGACCTCGCCAGCGGCTCGGGCCACGCCGCCGGCAGTCTGGCCGGGCAGTTGCGGCTCGAGAAGCTGACGGTGCTGTGGCACGACGAGGACGCCAGCGAGGAACGGTTGCGACGCTTCGCCGGCTATGGCTGGGCGACCCGCGCGGTGGATGCGCGCGACCCGCCGGCGTTGGCGTCGGCCATGGCGATGGCGATGCGCAGTCGCAAGCCGACGTTGATCGCCTGCCGCGCCGAGCCGTCGCCACCGTCGCACGAGCCATACCCGGCCGGCTCGGTGCCTGAGCACGTGCGCACGGTGCTGCGCTCCGCCGGACGCCGCGGCGTCAGCGCCAGGCGCGGCTGGCTGAAGCGGCTGGCGCGCCACCCGCAGCGACCCGAGTTCGAGCGCAGCATCTCGAACCGGCTGCCGGAAGGGCTGCACGAGGCATTGACCAGCCTCAAATCGACATGGTCCGAGGAACGTGGCCTGCGCTCGACCAGCGCCGCCAACACCGGCGTCATCGAGGCGCTGCTGCCGATCCTGCCGGAACTCGCGGGCGCCGGCCCGCCGGCCGACGCCGGGCTGCATGAGGGCGCGCTCGCGGCCGTGGGTGGCCTCGCGGCCCATGGTGGGGTGGTGCCGCACGGGCACGGCCCGCTGGCGCACGGTCATACCGCCCGTCCGGCGCTGAGCCTGTCAGGGCGGCTGCGCCGGCGCGCCATCCACACCTTCCACGAGGGCGAGCGCGGCGAGGACATGGCGGTCGTCGCCGGCTTGCGGGCGATGCCGAACCTCGTGGTGTTCCGCCCGGCTGACGCGATCGAGGCCGTCGAGTGCTGGGATTTGGCGCTGCGCCGCGCCGAGGGCCCGAGCCTGCTCCTGCTGACCGACCATCCGGTACCCCCGCGCCGCGCCGAGATCAGCGAGAATTGCTGCGCCAGGGGGGGTTACGTGCTGGCCGAGGCCAGCGGGGCGCGCCAGGCTACGCTGCTGGCCAGCGGGCCGGAGGTCGCCATCGCCATGGCGGCGCGTGCCACGTTGGAGGGCGAGGGCATCACCGTGGCGGTAGTGTCGTTGGCCTGCTGGGAGCTGTTCGCGCAGGCCGACCCCGCCTACCGCGCGCAGGTGCTCGGCACGGCGCCCCGGGTCGCGGTCGAGACCGGGTGCGACTTCGGCTGGGAGCGCTGGCTGGGCGAGCGGGCGGCGCTGGTCGGCCCGGGTATCCCTCCGGCAGCGCTGGCCGACGCCGCCGCGCCCGCGGCCCGGCGCTTGGTCGTCGTGTGATTTTGTCGCAAAAGCAGGGAATTACCGCATGGCTGTGAAAGTCGCCATCAACGGCTTCGGGCGCATCGGACGGCTGGTGCTGCGCGCCATCGTGGAGAGCGGTCGCAGCGACGTCGAGCCGGTGGCGATCAACGATCTCGGCAGCGTCGAGGCAAACGCGCATCTGTTCCGCTACGACAGCGTGCATGGCCGCTTCCCGGGCGAGGTCGAGGTCTCCGGCGACAGCATCACCATCCGCATGGCCGGGCGCAGCTACGGTCCGATCAAGGTCTCCGCCGAGCGCGACCCGACCAAGGCACCGTACCAGGGCATCGACGTCGCCATGGAATGCACCGGGCTGTTCACCAAGCGCGAGACGGCGGCGCAGTTGCTGACCGCGGGTGCCCGCAAGGTGCTGGTCTCGGCCCCGGCCGACGGTGCCGACGCCACGGTGGTGTTCGGCGTCAACCAGTCGGTGATGACGCCCGAGATGACGGTCGTCTCCAACGCGTCCTGCACCACCAATTGCCTGGTGCCGCTGGTCAAGGTGCTGCACGACAGCTTCGGTGTGGTGCGCGGCTACATGGTGACGTGCCACTCCTACACTGGCGACCAACGCACCGTGGACACGCTGCACAAGGACCTGCACCGCGCCCGCGCCGCCGCGGTCTCGATGATCCCGACCAGCACCGGCGCCGCCAAGGCGGTGGGATTGGTGCTGCCGGAGTTGGCCGGCAAGCTCGACGGCACCGCGATAAGGGTGCCGACGCCCAACGTCTCCATGGTGTCGCTCGACGTGGTGCTGCGCGAGGCGCCGGACAAAGCCGCCATCAACGCGGCGTTCAAGGCCGCGAGCGAGGGCTCCCTCAAGGGCGTCCTCGATTACAACACGGCGCCGCTGGTCAGCAGCGACTTCAACCACGCGAGCGCGTCCTGCACGTTCGACGCGACCCAGACGGCGGTGGTCGACGGCGCGCTGTTCCGGGTGCTCGGCTGGTACGACAATGAGTGGGGCTTCTCCAACCGCATGGCCGACACCGCCGCCCTGCTCGGCACGCTGTAGCCGTGCCGGTCCGTACCCTCGACGGGCTCGACCTGCGCGGCCGCCGGGTGCTGCTGCGTGCCGATCTCAACGTGCCTGTGCGCGACGGCCGCATCACCGATGCCACCCGCATCGAGCGGCTGTGCCCGACCATCCGCGAGTTGTCGGACGCGGGCGCCAGGGTGATCGTGTGCAGCCATTTCGACCGTCCGAAAGGGAAGCGGGTGCCCGCGATGTCCCTGGCGCCGATGGCGCTGGCCTTGGGCGAGGCGCTGGGCCGCCCGGTGGCGTTCGCCGAGGACTGCATCGGCCCGCTGGCGCAGCAGGCCGTCGACCGGCTCGACGACGGGGACGTGTGCGTGCTGGAGAACACCCGGTTCCACCCGCAGGAGGAGCTGAACGACCCGGATTTCGCCGCCGCGATGGCGAAGCTGGCCGACCGTTATGTCAACGATGCGTTCTCCGCGGCGCACCGCGCCCATGCCAGCACCGAGGGTGTCGCGCGGGCACTGCCGTCCTCTGCCGGGCGGCTGATGCAGGCGGAGCTGACGGCGCTGGGCGCGGCACTGGAGACTCCGGCACGGCCGCTGGCGGCGATCGTCGGCGGCTCCAAGGTGTCGACCAAGCTCGACCTGCTGGGCAATTTGGTCGAGCGGGTCGACCTGCTGGTGATCGGTGGCGCCATGGCCAACACGTTCCTCGCGGCACAGGGGGTCGCTGTCGGGCGCTCGCTGCAGGAGCGCGAGATGCATGCGACCGCGCTGGCGATCCTGGCGCGCGCCGCGGCTGCCGGCTGCGCCGTGGCGCTGCCGGTCGATGCCGTGACCGCGGTCGAGTTCAGGGCCGAGGCGGCGACCCGCACCGTGCCGATCGATGCGATAGCGGACGATGCGATGATCCTCGACGTGGGGCCGCTCACCGTCGCCGCGTTGATCGAACGGCTGGAGGGCGTGCGCACGCTGGTTTGGAACGGCCCGCTCGGCGCGTTCGAGACCAAGCCGTTCGACGCCGCCACGATGACGCTGGCGCACGCCGTGGCCGAGGCGACGCGGGCTGGGCGGCTGCTGAGTGTTGCCGGCGGCGGCGACACCGTGGCGGCGCTGCGCATGGCCGGCGTGCTCGACGAACTGACCTACGTGTCCGCCGCCGGCGGCGCGTTCCTCGAATGGATGGAGGGCAAGACGCTGCCGGGCGTCGCCGTCCTGATGGCCTGACGTCCCGCTGGACACCGCAACCGTTTCGTATCATAAATAAGACCGTTCCGCTTAACGGGTGATTCAGCGATGCGCCTCAACCTACCTCCCATGATCTCGCCCAGTTCGCTCCCTGCCTTTTCCACCCCGCCGGTCTCGCCGTTGCCACGGACACCTGGCGTCGCCACACAGGTCGCGGCCAACTCGCCTTCCGCCGGCCGGTCGGGATCGGTCACGCCGGCGCCGCTGACGGCGCCGCTGTCACGGACCAGCCCGCGTGGATCGCTGCTCGACCTTCGGGTCTGACCGGGGGCTGTGGCCGAAGCGTCACCCGCTGCCGGCAAACGCCCCGGTTTGTGAACCAGTGGTTGCAATACCGCTGCCGACTGCCCAGTGTCCCTCGCGACGCGAAGGACCGTTCGATGTTCAAGACGTTATTTCTGGTAGCCGGTATGATTGTTGTCTCGGCCGCGGCACCGACCAAGTATGGCAGCTTCTCTGGCCCTCTGTTCCAGGGTGTCACCGTCCTGCCGCAGCGTGACGCGGGTTCCGAGCAGTTGGCGGTAGGCGGCTTTACCCCGGCGCCGTTACCCAACTCCGAGGCCAGCGCACCGATCCTGCGCGAACTGGGGCCAGCCCAGGCGAAAATATCTCCCGGACTGTTCAACGTGAAGCGGCAGACCCGAGGCGACGGCTACGTGCCTGGCTCCACCATCGAGGGCAACGAACAAAAGCGGTTTCATCCGACGCCCGGGATCAACATGTCGGTGCCGCTGCAATAGGGCTGCCTCGCCTGGCTCAGACCAGGATGACCCGCTTGCGCCAATCGTAGCGCATCCGGTCGAACAGGCGCGGCCCTTGTGACCATTTCTCCTGTGGGCGCGGCACAGTCATGGCGCGCAGGTCGATGACGTCGCCGGCAATGTCCAGGCGCAAGAAACCAAATCTATCGTCGAAGTAGTTCTCGAGGACGACGTTGGGTTCGGCGGGCGAGCGGTAGGGCGTCACCACGTCATGCCCTTGGTCCTGCGCCAGTTTGTGCAGATTGTGGTAGCCGCCCATGCCTGCGACGACGAATGGCGTGATGCCGCCATCGTCCATGGTGATGGTAAACCGCTGGTAGTTGTGGACATGCGCTGCGAACACGATGTCGGGCCGCCGGCCTGACTGGCGCATCGCGTCCGCCAGCACCTTCGCCATCGCCTTGCTGCCACTGTGGTGGGTGTCGAGCGAATGGATCGGGTGGTGCATCGCGACCACCAGGGGGATGTCCTCGCTCGCGGCCCGCAACTCTCCCGCGAACCATTCCTGCTGGTCCGCCTCAACCACGCCGCCTTCCGGCACGTTGGTGTAGAGGCCCACGAAAGTCGCGCACGGCGTGTTCAGCGTGAAGTAGACATGGGGTTGCACCATCGCGGTGCGGGTCGCCTCGCGCGCCTCGGCGGTGTGGATGCCGGCGGTCGCGGCGCAGAAATTGCGGACGAACGGCGCCAACGACGGTTCGGCGTTGACCAGCTTGCCACGATCGTAGCGGTCGCCGTCATGGTTGCCGG
>CAXTVL010000117.1:0-3689 GCA_964247515.1 uncultured Acetobacteraceae bacterium
GCGTCGGGGGCGAGCGCCACTTGCAGCGCGGCGAGCGCCTCCCGCGCGGCGCGGCGCTGGTAGGCGCGCGACACGTGCCAGCCGATGCGGCCCGCGATGCGGTCCTGCGCCAGGTGCTCGGCCACCGTGAGGTCGCCGATCAGCCCCAGCGACTGGTGCACGCACCGGATGCCCAGCCCGTGCACAAGGGCGGGCGTCATCGGCAACGCGTGCTCGCGGCCGTGTGCCCGCAGCCGCGAGCCAGGGTCGGGGTCGAGCACGCCGCCCAGGATCTTGATCAGCGTCGACTTGCCCGAGCCGTTATGGCCCAGCAGGCAGTGCACCTCGCCGGCCTCGACCGCGAACGCCACCGCGTCGAGCACCCGCGCCGGGCCGAACGTCTTGGACAGGTTCTGGAACTCGACGATCGGCGGGGCGCCGGCGTCCGTCACTCGACGCCCCACAGCTTGTCGAAGGCGGCGATGTAGTCGGTGCCGTAGCCGCGCGAGCTCTGCGCCGGCACGCCGGCCGTCTTGGCGTTGCGAGCATCGAAGATGTACAGCGGGAAGTTCGGGTGCGCCTCGCCCTTGACGCCGCACAGCTCGCGCATGTCGTGGTCGGCGACCACCCGGCCGACCCAGTCCGGGCTCTCGCCCAGGACCATCTCGACATCGCCCTCGCGCACCATGTCGACCACGAACGGGGTGCCGTTGAAGCTCGCGACCTTGACCGAGTCCTGCTTGCCGGTGAGGGTCAGCGCCGGCACCACGAACTGCGTCATGCTGTCGTAGACCGGCAGCACGTAGTTGATCTTGGGGTCGGCCAGCAGCGTCGCCTGCGTGACGCTCTGGATGCGCGTGCTCCAGTCGGTGATCGGCACGTTCTGGTAGTTCATGGTGCAGCCGGGGCACTGGCCGATCGTCGCCCGGATCGCCGCCACCAGCGGCCCGGTGGAGACCACCTCGTCGGGGCCCAGCGCCAGCACGTGCGCGTGGCCCTCGGTGCGCGCGATCGCCCAGGCGGCCAGCACGCGGCCGATCTCGGCGAAGTTGTTGGGCACGTACGAGGTGAGCGCCGGCTGCGCCGTCTGGCTGTAGTCGTAGAAGTGCCCGGCGGTGACTGGGATGCCGGCCGCCCTGGCCTGCTCGATCTGCGGCACCACGACCGACGGGTCGACGCCGGCCAGCAGGTCGATCAGGCTGGCATGGCGGCTGACGCCGTTGCTGATGCCGCTCGCCCACTGGGTCGGCTGGCCCTGGTTCTCCCACTCCGACAGCGTGAAGCCGACGCGGCGCGCGGCGTCGTGGTAGCCGGCCAGGATGTCCTGGGCGAACGGCACCGCGCTGTTGAACGGCACCGCCAGGATGGCCTTGCCCTTCATGCACGGGCCGGCCTGGAACGCCGGCCCGGTCGGCACGAATTGCGGCGGCTTGGAGTAGCGCGCCACCAGCGCCTTCGCCTGCTCCAACACCGGGTCGGCGGCGCGCGCCGGGCCGGCGGCAGCGAGGGCGCAAGCGGCCAGCAGCCAGGCGGCCTGCCTCATGACCTGTCCATCCGGCCGGACAGGAAGTCCAGCACGACGCGGCAGTTCTCCTCGGTGCCGTCGAACAGCGTCGAGTGGTTGGAGCCCTTGATGACGTGGCGGATGGCGCCGGGGATGTGGTCGACCAAGTATTGCTGGCCGGCGCCGCTCTCCGCCTGCTCCCAGGGGGTGAGGAAGTCCTGGTCGCCGCCGATCACCAGGCATTTCGCGGCGATCTTGGGCAGCAACGGGCGCAAATCCATGTCGATCATCGCCTGGCAGGCGCGCTTGAACACCTCCTTGCGGTTGCTCTTGCCCAGTATGTCCTGGACCATGTCGACCACGCGCTCGCCGCTGGCGCCTTCCAGGTATCGGCGGGACAGCGCCTGCATGGCGATCAGCTCGGCCAGGGTGCGCGAGCCCACGCCCATGCGCTCGGCCACGTCGATCCAGACCCGGTAGGCGAGCCGGCCCGCCGCGTCGAGCTTGGCGGCCGCGCAGTTGACCACCAGGCGGTCGGTCTTGTCCGGGTATTTGGCGGCGAATTGCTGCGCCACCATGCCGCCCATCGAGGTGCCGTGGATGTGCGCGCGCGGCAGGCCGAGATGGTCGATCAGCGCCGCGATGTCGTCCGCCCAAACCTCCATGTCGTAGCGCTGGATCGGCCGGTCGGATTCACCGTAGCCGCGCAGGTCGAAGTCGACGCAGCGGAACCGCCGCGACAGGATCGGCGTCGCGGCGGCAAAGTTGTAGTGGCCGAAGCCGCAGCCGTGGATCTGCACGACCGGCTCGCCCTCGCCGGTCGATTCGTACCACAGCTTGATCCCGTTGATGGTGGCGAAGCTCATGCTGGGTCCCTCCCGTCGGCGGTGTTCAAAGGTCGAGGCCGGGTTCGCCGATCGACCAGCCGCCATCGACCGCGAGCGTCTGGCCGGTCATCAGCGACGACAGGTCGCTGGCCAGGAACAGCGCCACGTGGGCGATGTCGTCCGGCGTGCCGACCCGGCCCAGCGGGATGCGCCGCTGGGCGGCCGCCAGCACCGCGGGGTCGGCCAGCATCGGCTCCGCCATCGGCGTGCGCACGAAGGTTGGCGCGATCGCGTTCACCCGCACCCGCGCCGGCGCCCAATCGATCGCGAGCGAGCGGGTCAGCGCCGACACGCCGCCCTTGCTCGCGGTGTAGGCGGCCTGGCGCGGCAGCGACAGCAGCGCCGCCTGCGACGACAGGTTGATGACCGACCCGCCGCCGGCCGCCTTCATGAAGGCGTAGCAGTGCTTGGCCATGATCAGGCTGCCCTTGAGGTTGACCGCGATCACGCGGTCGAAATCGGCCATCTCGACCTCCTCGGCCGACACGTTCGGGCTGATCACGCCGGCCGCGTTGACCAGGATGTCGAGGCTGCCGCCGGCGGCGATCCCGCGGCAGCAATCGGCCACGGCGTCCTCGTCGGTGATGTCGAGCGACATGGCCCGCACCTTCGCTTCGGCCTGGGCGAGCTCGGCGACGGCGCTTGCGAGCAACGCCGCGTTACGGTCGACCGCGGCGACCTGAGCCCCCGCGTCGGCCAGGATCCTGGCGATGGCGAGCCCGATGCCCTGCGCCGCGCCGGTCACGACCGCCGATTTGCCGGACAGGTCTATGAAACGCCTCATGTCTGATATCGATCCACTTTCGTAGTAAATCCCATCGCTGGGCAAATTAAATCATATCAGGCGCAAGAACCGGCAGTGATGCTGCGCGAAAACAGCTATCGCGCGCCGGCATGAGGCCACGCGACAGCGCAAGCGGGACTGCTGACCTTACAGCTTGGTTTTATCATTCTTGCGGTGTCTTTCCGGCCAGCAGGGAGTGGCGGGAGGGCGAATGCCTCGATGGACACGATGCCGGAGCTTTGGGCGGAATTGGCTGCAGGTTGCGCGGCGAAGCCGGGTGGAATGGTCAACGGCGCGGTCGTGGCTGCGCGGCGTCAAGGGTCGGATCGCTCCGCTGTTCACGCAGGAACGTGTGGTGGCGTGGCGCGCGACGACGCGCTGGAGACGTTGGCCGAGCCGGATGGCATGCCGGTGATCGACCAGACCGGCTGTCTCAGGCAGGGCAAGTCGTGCCCCGGGGCCCCGCGGCGGGAACCCGCCCCCCCGGCGGGCGGCCCCCCCCCGGTCGCCGAACGACTGTCCAGGCTGGATCAGA
>CAXTVL010000117.1:3699-7724 GCA_964247515.1 uncultured Acetobacteraceae bacterium
ACCAGACCGGCTGTCTCAGGCAGGGCAAGTCGTCCCGCGGAGCACGGCGGCGATACCCGGCTCCGCGGGCGAGATCACCAAACGCGGTTCACCCCCGCGCCTGCCGGGAACACTCTTTCAATCGATGCTCAAGGTTATGGTCAGGGCTTGCTCGTCGAAGCGTAAGCAGCCAGCGAGGGCCTCGGCGCGGAAGAAACACTGGCCTCGGTCATGCTGGCCCCGGCACGATCACGGTCGTGCCGGAAAAGCGCCGCCGTATCGCGGCCTCCGCGCTGCCGGGGATGTTGGCGGCCGACCGGATCGACGGATAGGCGCTACCTGGACCCGTTCGGGACGCGCGGCGAGACCGGCACGCCGGCTTGCCGCAGGATCGACCACGTCGTCTCTCCCGCCATCCGGCCCGCCGCCTCGGGCGCCATCGCGTCGGCCTCGAGGCTGAACACTTCCTGTCCTACCGCGGCCAGGCCGCCCTTGGCGTGCACGGCGCGGATGAACTCGACCACCGGCAGCTCGCCCTGGCCGGGCCAGTTTCGGTGCTTGATGGTGTCCTCCATGAGCGAGCCGGTGATCTGCGCCCGGGGCGCGTCGTTCACCTGCATGGTGCGGAAGTGGCGTCCGGGGATGTCGGCGATGCAGTCCAGCGTCTGCCCGGCCTTGTAGAAGTGCCAGCTGTCCATGAGGATGCCGCTGTTGGGCTGCGCCGCGCCCCCCACCACCGCCCAGGCGGCGGCCACGGTGTCGCAGCCGAAGAACGGCATCGGCTCGAGGTCGACCCAGATGCCGAGCTTTGCCGCGCGTGCGCAAAGATCGCCGAAGCCGTCGATCAGGCGCTGCAACGGCACGCCGCCCTTGACGTAGCCCGCCGTGGCGAGGATCTGCACCAGGCCGAGCTCGGCGCAGATTTCGAGGCCGCGGTCGAGCGTCGTCTTGACCCGCTCGCTCAGCTCCGCGTCGAACGCGTAGTTCGCCAATTGCAGCGGCGCCCAGGTGGTCAGCGTGTCGAGGTGGCGCAGCGGCACGCCGTGGTCTTCCGCCATTGCCTTCATCTCGGCCGTGCCCAAACCGCGCCCGCGCGCCTGCGCGTAGGTGGTGGGCGCGATGGCCAGGCTGGTGAAGCCGCCGGCGGCCGCCGCGCGCACGTGCGCCTCGAACGGATGCAGCCGGACCGGCGCCGGCCAAAACACGAGGTCGAGCGACGTCATGGCGATACTCCCATCATCCGTTGGCCACGGCGAACACCGTCAGCGTGACCGTCGAGCGCGGCGGCTCACTCCTGAACGACCGACGCCGCGCTCTCGCAGTCGATCGCGAAGTCGCTGCGCGGTGCCGGCCTCCAAACGTGGAAGGCGTCCTCGGCGGCATGGTCGGTGTTTCGCCAGCCGTGGCCGACCGCCACGAAATCCATGTCGCAGGCATACTCGGCGTAGCTCCCCCACGGGTAGAAGGTTTCGGCCTGCGAGACGTCCGGAACCGCCATGACAAGTCGGTTGACGGAGTCGATGCCGAGCACGTCTGGGCGGCGGCTCGGCGGCACGAAGCCACCGGTCTGCGTCATGACTAGACCGCCTCGGCCAAAGCTGCGGCCACTGTCTCATCCGCGATCGGGTTGGACAGCAGCCCCAGCCCTTCGACCGATACCTCGCATACGTCGCCATGGCGCATGTAGAGGCGTGGCTCGCGGGCGTGGCCGACGCCGGAGGGAGTTCCCGTGACGATGACGTCCCCGGGCGACAACGTGATCGCCTCGCTGACGACGCTGACCAGGGTCGCCACGTCGAACACCAAATCATCGGTGGAGGCGGACTGCACGACTGCGCCGTTGAGCCGGGTCTCCAGGCGCAACCCGCGGACCCCGGACGGCAATTCGTCGGCGGTCACGAAGATCGGGCCGAATGCCCCGGTGGCGTCGAAGTTCTTGCCGAGCGTCCATTGCGGCGTCCGGTGCTGGTACTCGCGCACCGAGGCGTCGTTGAACAGCGCGTATCCCGCGACGTGGGAGAGCGCCCGCGACCGCGCGATGTGACGGCCGCCACTGCCGATGACGGCCGCGATCTCGCCCTCGTAGTCGAGCGTATCGGAGGCGAGCGGACGCACGATGGCGGCGCCGTGGCCGACCAGCGACGAGGCGAAGCGCGCGAACAGCGTCGGGTGATCGGGCTGCTTGAACCCGCTCTCTCGGCTGTGGTCGGCGTAGTTGAGGCCGACGCAGATGATCTTGCCGGGGGCGGGCAGCACCGGGAGGTAGCCGATGCTGGCCGGCTCGACAGCGGGATGGCTCGCGAGCCGGCGCGCCGCCGACGCCAGGGCGTCGCCGCCTCGCTGGAGCAGTTGGAGCAAGTCTCCCTGCCAGGCTGGGTTGTCTTGGTAGATCGCGCGCATCTCCCCGTCCTGCACCAAGGCGAGGCCGCGGCGTCCCCCTGCGGCGATGCTGGCAAAACGCATGTGACGCCTCCACTCGAACGACTTCAGCCGGATTACCGAAAAAAGATGTATCAGTCAATAGAAGATACATCTAGAACATCAGCCAAGGTTGGCCTGAAGGCAAACCGAGGCGCCGCGCGCCCGCGGCTGCACGCAGAGGAGCAAACGATGCCCGTCACTCTCAAACACGGCATGGATACCGACATGGCGGTCGCGGCCGATGCCCAGGTGCGCGCGACGGTCGAGGCCATCCTGGCCGACATCGCCGCCCGTGGCGACGTCGCGGTGCGCGAGCTCAGCGTCCGGTTCGACGGCTGGGAGCGCGAGGATTTCCGGCTCACCGATCGCGAGATCCGCGAGTGCATGGACGAGCTCCGCCCGCGCGACCTCGACGACATCCGCTTCGCCCAGGAGCAGGTGGGCAACTTCGCCCGGGCGCAGCGCGAGTCGATCCGCGACATCGAGTTGGAGACGTTGCCGGGCGTGGTGCTCGGGCACCGCAACATCCCCGTCCAGCGCGTCGGCTGCTACGTGCCGGGCGGCAAGTACCCGCTGCTGGCCTCGGCGCACATGAGCGTGGTCACGGCCAAGGTCGCCGGCGTGCCCTACGTCGCCACCTGCGCGCCGCCCTATCGGGGGCGCCCGTCGCCGGCGATCGTCGCCGCGCAGAAGCTCGCCGGAGCCGACGTCATCTACGCGCTGGGCGGCGTGCAGGCGGTGGGGGCGATGGCGCTAGGCACGCCGCGAATCGAGGCGGTGGACATGCTGGTGGGTCCGGGCAACGCCTACGTGGCCGAGGCCAAGCGCCAGTTGTTCGGCCGCGTCGGCATCGACCTGTTCGCGGGGCCGACCGAGACCCTGGTGATCGCCGACGAGGCCGGCGCCGACGCCGAGCTGTGCGCCACCGACCTGCTGGGCCAGGCCGAGCACGGCGCCAACTCGCCCGCCGTGCTGCTCACCACCTCCGAACGGCTGGCGCGCGCGACCATGGCCGAGATCGACCGCCTGCTCGCGATCCTGCCCACCGCCGACGTCGCGCGCCGGGCCTGGGCGGAGCACGGCGTGGTGATCGTCTGCGAGGACGCGGCAGAGATGCTGCGCGAGGCCGACCGCATCGCCTCCGAGCACGTCCAGGTGATGACCGGCGACCCGGACTACTTCCTGCGCAACATGGTCAATTACGGGGCGCTGTTCCTGGGTGCGCGCACCAACGTCGCCTACGGCGACAAGGTGATCGGCACCAACCACACCCTGCCGACCAAGGCGGCGGCGCGCTACACTGGCGGGCTGTGGGTTGGCAAGTTCCTCAAGACCTGCACTTACCAGCGGGTGCTGACCGACGCGGCGTCGGCCATGGTGGGCGAGTACGCGTCCCGCCTCAGCGTGTTGGAGGGTTTCGCCGGGCACGCGGAGCAGGCGAACGTGCGGGTCAGGCGCTACGGCGGGCGCAACGTGCCGTACGCCCAGGCCGCCGCGGCAGCGGTCGAGGTGGGCGTGTAGTGGACGCGGCGCCCTGCCCCACGCTGCCGCGCACGCCGTCGCTGCGGCTCGACGGCAAGCGGGCCCTGGTGACGGGCGCCGGCCGGGGTCTCGGCCTGGCCTGC
>CAXTVL010000118.1:0-7714 GCA_964247515.1 uncultured Acetobacteraceae bacterium
ATGCTGGGTCAGGCGGTGCGGATCGCGACGGTGTGGGCGCCCGGGCTGCCGCCGATCAGCGTCGATCCGCAGCAGCTCGAGACGGCGTTGCTGAACCTGGCGCTCAACGCCCGCGACGCGATGCCGGACGGCGGACGGCTGACCTTGGCGGCCGAACCCATCCGGGTGACGCCGGACGATCAGGCGGCGCCGGGCGGGCTGGCGCCGGGCGACTACCTGCGCATCGCCGTGCGCGATACCGGGACCGGCATGGCGCCGGAGCAGCTCCGCCGCGCCGCCGAGCCGTTCTACACCACCAAGCCGGCCGGCAAGGGCACCGGCCTCGGCCTCGCGATGGTCCACACCTTCGCGCGCCAGGCCGGAGGCGGCTTCGACCTACGCAGCGAGCCCGGGCGCGGCACGGCGGCCCTGCTGACGCTGCCCTGCGCCGCGGTGGGACGCCCGGTGCCGGCCGAAGCGCCGGCGCACGGGCCGTTGCTGGTGCTGCTGGCGGAGGACGAGCCGCTGATCCGCATGGCCACGGCCGAGCTGGTCGGCGAGATGGGGCACCGGGTGCGCGAGGCGGCCGATGGCGCCGAAGCGATCCACGTGCTGCGCGAGGAGCCGGTCGACCTGCTGATCGCCGATCTCGGCCTGCCCGACATGGACGGCCTCGCGGTGGTCGAGCAGGCCCGCGCGCTACGGCCACGGCTGCGGGTGATCGTGACCACCGGCCGCGACGCGCGCGCGACCGGCGACGCCTGGCCGCACCTGCGATGGCTGAGCAAGCCGTACGACGGCTTCGCCCTGCGCGAGGCGATCGACGGCGCGATGACGCCGAATGGCTACGCCGCCGCCTAGCCGTCAGGCGGTGAGCGAGGCGTCGGCGCCGTTCGCGGCACCGGCGGCGGCCGCGGCCTGGGCGCGGCGGCTCTGCCACAACGCCACGAAGTCGATCGGCTGCAGCAGCACCGGCGGGAAGCCGCCGTCGCGGGTGACGTCGGCCAGGATGTTGCGCGCGAACGGGAACAGGATCCGCGGGCACTCGACCAGCAGCACCGGCTCGACCGCGTTGTCCGGCACGCCGGTCAGGGTGAAGATGCCGCCGAACGACAATTCGGCCAGGAACACCCGGTTGCCGGGAGCGCTCGCCGCGGCTTCGGTGTCGCTGGCCTCGGCGCGGATCTCCAGCACCACCTCGTAGACGTTCTGGCCCTCCTGGACGCGGCGCGCCTGCACGTCGAGGTTGATGTCGACCTTGGGAGCGCTGCGCAGCGTGGTGTAGATCGCCGGCGCCCCCGGCACCTCGAACGACAAGTCCTTCACGTACTGGATGTTGACCATCAGCGGCGGCACGGCGGGCTGCGGGCCGGCGGCGTCTGGCATCGGGGTGGCTTCGGACATGGCTCGGTCTCCGCTGTTGGCGCGGCGGTAGCACAGCCGGCTCCGCGCGCGCGAGGCGCACCAGCTCGGCCCGGACGCCGTCGGCGTCCCGCACCGGGGCCGCCCAGTCGACCCGCAGCACTTGCTCGCCGAGCGCCAGGTCGCAGCCATCGACGTCGACCGCCACCATCCGCCACGCTCCCGGCTGCCTGGCGATGCGGGCCAGGGCGGCGGCGTGGTCGTCGTTGCAATGCGCCATGATCGAGGCCGCCGCCTCGGCGACCGCCGCCGCCGCCTGCTCGTCGGGCAGCAGCTTCGCCGGTGGCAGGCGGAAAGCGCGCGCGAAGCCCCCCACGAACGACGCCTCGGCGATCTCCATTTGCCACCGGTTGAAGTCGCCGAACTCGAAATACAGCTCCGCGTAGGGGTGCAGCGCCAGCCAGCGCGCCCGCAGCGCCGGCTCGGCGGTGATGCTGGCCCGGCCCGACACGGTGAGCCGCGGCGCGGTCTGCGGGTTCGCCTCGGCCGGCGCGCCCGCCACCATCAGCGCGCAGCGCGGGTCGGCGCGCAGGTGCCTGGTGTGCTCCGACAGGTCGGACAGCAGCATCAGCGGCGACAGGCCGGGCGCCGTGGCCGGTGTCACCAGCCCCGCGAACGGCTGTCCGTCGCGCTGCGTCGCCAGCGTGCCGGCGCGGGCGGCGCGCAGCAGCCGGCGGGCCTGCATCCCCGGCGGAATTTCCCTCTCGTCGCCATCTGCCGCCATTTCGCGCTTTTTCCTGCTGATTTACGCCGCAATCGGCGCATAAACACCCATATCCCCGGCGCACAGGAGGTCCGGCCCGCGCCATGAAGCAGACAATCGCCCTGGTCGACGACGACCGCAACATCCTGACCAGCGTTTCCATGACGCTGGAGCAGGAAGGCTTCCTGGTGCGCACCTACACCGACGGCGAGAGCGCGCTGCAGGGCCTGGTGGCGCGCCCGGTCGACCTCGCCGTGCTCGACATCAAGATGCCGCGCATGGACGGCATGGAGCTGCTGCAGAAGCTGCGCGCCCGGTCCGCGCTGCCGGTGATCTTCCTCACCTCCAAGGACGAGGAGGTGGACGAGCTGATGGGCCTGCGGCTGGGGGCGGACGACTACATCACCAAGCCGTTCAGCCAGCGCCTGCTGATCGAGCGCATCCGCGCCCTGCTGCGCCGCAACGAGACCAGCCGCGCCGAGGGCTCGGGGGCGCCGCCCGGTGGCATCATGACGCGCGGCCCGCTGGTGCTGGACGAGACCAAGCACCAGTGCATGTGGCACGACCGGGACATCCAGCTCACCGTGACCGAGTTCCTGCTGCTCAAGACCCTGGCCGCCAGGCCGGGCATGGTGAAGTCGCGCGACCAGCTGATCGACGCCGCCTACGGCGAGAACATCTACGTCGACGACCGCACCATCGACAGCCACATCAAGCGGGTCAGGAAGAAGTTCCGGGCGCACGACGACAGCTTCAACCACATCGAGACGCTGTACGGCATCGGCTACCGCTACAAGGAGAGCTGAGCGTGCCCGACCTGCATGGCTCCGCCTATGCCGGCCCGGCGGCCGACGCGCCGCCCGGTTCGCTGGCGCTGACACCGAAGCGCCGGCCGCGCACCCGCAGCACCGGGGCGATGCGCTGGGCCTCGCCCACGCTGCGCCGCATCCTGCTGGTCAACCTGGTGCCGCTGGCGCTGCTGCTGGCGGCGATGCAGCGGCTAGACCAGTATCAGAACGGCCTCCTGGGCGCCGAGGTCAGCACCTTCCGCGAGCAGGCGCGCAGCTACGCGGGGGCGCTGGGCGAGGCGGCGGTGCGCGAGGACGTGCATGGCGACGTGCAACTGGTGCCCGAGCTGGCGCGCGCCCTGCTGCGCCGGCTGACCGAGCCCAGCCCGAACGCCCAGGCCAAGCTCTACGCCCCGGACGGCCAGGTGGTCGCCGACAGCCGCGTCCAGCTCGACGGCACCATCGCCAGCGAGGCGCCGGAGCCGCCGCGCCAGCGCGGCACGCTGGCCGCGGCGGTCGGGCGCGCCTATGACTGGGTGGCGAACCTGTGGCCTGGGCGCGAAGGCCCGGTGTTCGACACCGGCCCTTCCGCCGCCGGCTCCGATTGGCAGCCCGACGTGCGCCAGGAGGTCAAGCTCAGCGGCTCGGACCAGAGCCGCGAGATGCCGCCCTACATCCGCCGCACCGCCGAGGGCCGCCTGTTGCTGACCGTCGCCGAGCCGGTGGCGCGCAACAAGCACACCGTCGGCATCGTGCTGCTGACCCGCGAGGCGCGCGAGGTCGACCAGAGCCTGCTCGACGTGCGGCTGTCGATCCTGAGCCTGTTCGGCCTGGCGCTGGGCCTCACGGTGATGCTGTCCTGGTACCTGTCGCAGACCATCGCGCGGCCGATCCTGCGCCTGGCCGGGGCGGCCGAGCAGATGCAGGAGGGGCGCGGCCGCTCCGGCACCGTGCCCGCCGTCTTGCTGGCGCGCACCGACGAGGTGGGCGAGCTGGCGGCGGCGCTCGACGGCTCGGCGCGGGCGCTGTGGAACCGCATGGACGCGATCGAGCAGTTCGCGGCCGACGTGGCGCACGAGATCAAGAACCCGCTGAGTTCGATCCGCAGCGCCATCGAGACGCTGCGCCGGATCGACGACCCCGCGAAGCAGCGCCGCCTGCTGGCGATCATCGGCGACGACGTGGCGCGGCTCGACCGGCTGATCAGCGACATCAGCGACGCCTCGCGCATCGACGCCGAGCTGTCGCGCATGGCGACCCAGCCGGTCGACCTCACGCCGTTGCTGGCGATGCTGGTCGAGCTCGACGAGGCGACGCGCGACGACGACGACCCGAAGCTCGAACTGGTGACGCTGAAGGGGCGCGTCGTGGTGCAGGCGGTCGAGGGTCGGCTGGTGCAGGTGCTGCGCAACCTGATCGCGAACGCGCAGAGCTTCTCGCCGTCGCACGGGCGCATCGCGGTGGCGGCGCAGGAGGCCGGTGCCATGGTCGAGATCAGCGTCGAGGACGACGGGCCGGGGCTGCCGGCCAGCAAGATCGAGCACATCTTCGACCGCTTCTACTCCGAGCGGCCGGACGGCGAGCGGTTCGGCCAGCATTCCGGCCTCGGCCTGTCGATCAGCCGGCAGATCGCCGAGGCGCTGAAGGGCCGCCTGGTCGCCGAGAACCGCCGCGACGCCCAGGGCCGCGTGCTGGGGGCGCGCTTCGTGCTGAGCCTGCCCAAGGCGCCCGGCTGACAGCGGGCCCGACCGCCAGCCCGACCGCCGGGCGCTCGCCCGCGCCGGTTGCGGCGCAACAATGCCCGCCATGGGCCGTTGTGGCGCTATGGACGTGACACCAAGCCTCCCCGGCAACCCGGACGCGGCCACCCGGCAGGCGCGCGACGAGGTGGCGGCGACCCCGTTCGACGCGGCCCGCGTGGCGCTGGTCGTCCTGGCCGTGCTGGCCGTGCTCTACACGCTGTATTTCGCGGCCGAGATCGTGCTGCCGATGCTGCTGGCGCTGGTGCTCAACCTGCTGCTGGTGCCGGGCAAGCGGCTGCTGACCGAGCGGTTGCGGCTGCCCGGGCCGCTCGCGGCGCTGCTGCTCATCGCCGGGCTGTTCGCGGTCGTGACCGCGGTCGGTCTGGCGATCTCGCTGCCGGCCTCGAACTGGATCGGCCGGGCGCCGGAGGGGCTGTCGAAACTCCAGCAGCGGCTGGGCTTCATCGGCCCCGCCGTCGAGTTCGCGCACAAGGGCCTGGAGCAACTGCAGCTCCTGATGCAGTCGGGGGGCGGCAGCGGCGGGGCCGCGGCACCGCCACCGATGATGGTGCAGCAGCCGTCCAACCTGGGCGGCGTCGGCATGACGGTGCTGAGCGGCGCGCGGGCGGCGCTGGGCCAGGTGCTGATCCTGCTGATGGTGCTGTTCTTCAGCCTGGCCTACGGCGACAGCCTGCTGCGCAGCCTGGTCGAGATCATGCCGCATTTCGACGACAAGCGCCGCGTGGTCGACATCGCCAACGAGATCGAGCGCAACATCTCCGGCTACCTCGTGACCATCACCGGCATGAACGTGCTGGTCGGCATCGCCAACGGGCTGTCGATGTGGGCACTGGGGCTGCCCGACCCGCTGCTGTGGGGCACGCTCGCGTTCCTGCTCAACTACATCCCGATCCTGGGACCGGCCACCGGGATGCTGATCTTCTTCTTCGTGGGCCTGTTCGCCTCGCCGAGCCTGGGCCACGCCTTCCTGGCACCCGCGGTCTATCTCGGCCTGCACGTGCTCGAGGGCGAGACCGTGACCCCGATGCTGCTGGCGCGGCGGTTCACGCTGAACCCGGTGCTGGTGATCGTCTCGCTGTTCTTCTGGGACTGGATGTGGGGGGTCGCGGGCGCGCTGCTCGCGGTGCCGCTGCTGGCGATCATGAAGATCGTCTGCGACCGGGTCCCGGTGCTGACGCCGCTGGGCCACCTGGTCGGCTCGCCGGCCCGCAAGCGCGCCAAGGCATAGGTTCCATGCAGTTCCATGGCAGTTGCGCGGCGCGAGGCGATGCCGGGGTGCTGCTGCTGGGCGCCGCCGGGTCGGGCAAGTCCGACCTGCTGCTGCGGCTGCTGGACCACGGCTTCACGCTGGTCGCGGACGACCGGGTCGAGATCGAGGCGGGCCGCGCCAGCCCGCCGCCGACACTGGCCGGGCTGCTTGAGGTGCGCGGGCTCGGCATCCTGCGCCTGCCCTACACTGCGTCGGCCCGGCTCGCGCTCGTGGTGCGGATGGGCGAGATGGCGCGCCTGCCGGCGCCGGCCACCGACCCGGACCACCACCTCCCCAGCATCGCGATCGACCCCGCGATGCCCTCCGCCGCCGCCCGGGTGCGGATGGCGCTCGGCTGCGCGCTGGGCGAGGTGGCGCAGCAATGCGGCGCGCTGGTCGCATGAGCGGGCCGCCGGCCGTACTGGTCAGCGGCCTGTCCGGCGCCGGCAAGTCGACCGTGCTGCGGGCGCTGGAGGATTTGGGGTTCGACGCGGTGGACAACCCGCCTCTGGCTCTGGTCGAGGAGCTGCTGCGCCGCGCCGCGGCGGAAGCCCAGGGCGAGGCAGGGCGACGGGTGGCGATCGGGGTCGACGCCCGCACCCGCGGCTTCGACGCCGAGGCGGTGCTGGCGACGTTGGCCCGGCTGCGCCAAGACCCGGGGCCGCGGCTCGAGCTGGTGTTCGTCTGGGCCGAGGCGGCGGTGTTGCAGCGCCGCTTCACCGAGACGCGGCGGCGGCACCCGCTGGCGACCGGCGGCCAGGTCCGGGACGGCATCGTGGCCGAGCAGGCGTTGACCGCGCCGTTGCGCGATGCCGCCGACCTGGTGATCGACACCTCCGACATGACGGTGGCGGAGCTGCGCCGCCAGGTCGAGCAGCGCTTCGGCACCGGGGCCGACACCCAGGCCGGCCTGGCGGTCACGCTGGTGTCCTTCGCGTTTCCTGCAGGCCTGCCCCGCGAGGCGGACATGGTGCTGGACGTGCGCTTCCTCAGTAACCCGCACTATGTCAGTGACCTGAAACCGAAAACCGGTCTCGACGCGGCTGTGGCCCGTTTCGTGCAGTGCGATCCCGATTACGATCGTTTCATGACACTCACGACCGAGCTGCTCGATCTGCTCTTGCCCCGCTTCGTCCGTGAGGGCAAGAAGTATGCTACAGTAGCGGTCGGATGCACCGGCGGACGTCATCGGTCTGTTCACATCATCGAGAGACTGGCATTGCACCTGGTTGGGACTGGCTGGCGGACGACCGTCTCGCATCGCGAACTGGCCCGCGAGGGGCTGCCCAGCCGGGCCGCCGCCGCGAGCCGCTCGGTCGTGGTCCCGGGTCAGGCGCAGGAGGCCTGAAACATCATGACGGGTTCGGCTCCATGATCGGCTTGGTCATCGTCACCCATGGCCGCCTGGCCGAGGAGTTCCGCGCCGCGATGGAGCATGTCGTGGGGCGCCAGCGCAACGTCGCCACCGTGTGCATAGCACCCGACGACGACACCGAGACCCGGCGCGCCGACGTGCATCGCTGCATCGAGCAGGTCGACACCGGCGATGGCGTGGTGGTCGTGACCGACATGTTCGGCGGCACGCCGAGCAACCTCTGCATCTCGCAACTGGCGCGGCCCGAGGTCGAGGTGCTGGCCGGCGTCAACCTGCCGATGCTGGTCAAGCTGGCCAAGGTGCGCTCCACGCTGAGCCTGGGCGACGCGGCCGAGATGGCGCTGGCCGCCGGGCGCAAGTACATCGCCCGCGCCTCCGACGTCGCCTGCTGCAAGTTCCCGGGCCCGCGCCCGGTGGCGGAATTGGTCGGCGCCG
>CAXTVL010000119.1:0-3214 GCA_964247515.1 uncultured Acetobacteraceae bacterium
AGGGTGATCGGCAGCCGGGCGGCGATGGCGCGGGCACCATCGGTCGCGGTGGCGATCACCGGCACCCCGCTCGCCGCCGCCTCCAGGATCACCAGCCCGTACGGCTCGTCGGCCGAGTTCAGCACCAGCACGTCGAACAGGCGGTAGAAGTCGCGCGCGTCGGCCCGGAACCCCGCCAGCCGCACCCGGCCGGACAGGCCAAGCCGGACGATCTCCGCCTCCAGCGCCGGGCGTTCGTGGCCCCCCCGGGCGCGGCCCAGCCCGGCCCGCGACCACCCCGCCAGCACCCCGCCGACCCGCTTGACCGGGGCAAGGCGCCCCACGCAGCCGACCACGAAATCGCCCTCGGCGATGCCGAACTCGTGCCGCAGGGCCGCCAGCCGGGCGGGGTCGGGCGGCGGCTGCGGCACCACCCAGTTCTCGATCACCGACACCTCGCGCGGGAAGCTGGCGCGCGCCCGCGCCGCCTCGGCCTCGGTCAGCGCCACCAGCGCGTCGCAGCGGCCGAAATCGCGCGCCCGGTAATGCACGTGCACGGTGGCGACCACCGGCACCCCGAACGGCCGCGCGCACAGCGCCGCCACCCGCGCCGAGCGTTCGTGGTGGGCATGGACCAGGTCGGGCCGGAAGCGCCACAGCGCCCGCCACAATCCGAAGCAGGGTGCCGCGCGGCTGCTCAGCAACACCGGGATGCCCGGCGCCAAGGCGGCCCGCAGCGCCGCGTATTGCGTGTGTCGGTACGCCTCGCGCGGGCGCGCCCGCAGCAGCACCGCGACCTCGGCCTGCGCCGCCAACCCGTTCGCCAGCTCGCAGGCATGGCGCTCGGTGCCGGCGAAGCCCGCGGAGAGCTGCACGATCAGGACGCGCAGGCGCCGCTCGGGGCCGCTGGACGAAGCCGCCATGATGCGACAACAAACGATCCATGAGCGCCGCGCAAGCCGAGTTCCCGCGATCCGACCACTGCGACGGCCGTCGCTTCTTCAACCCGGACGAGGACGCCGCGTCGCGGGGCCTGCTGCAGGTGGCGCGCTGGCAGGCGCGGGGCGGGCGGGCGACCTGGCCGCGACGGGTGGCGAACGGCCGGTTCCCGCCGCCGCCGGCCAGCGTGGCCCGAGGCGAGGTCGCGGTCAGCTTCATCGGCCACGCGACCTTCCTGCTGCGTTTCGCGGACACCGTGGTGCTGACCGACCCGGTGTTCTCCGAGCGCTGCTCGCCGCTGTCCTGGGCCGGCCCGCGCCGCGTCCGCGCGCCCGGGGTGGCGCTCGCCCAATTGCCGCGCCCGGACTTGGTACTGCTGTCGCACAACCATTACGACCACATGGACCTGAGCAGCTTGCGCGCGTTGCAGCGCCGGCACGCGCCGCGCTTCGTCACCACGCTGGGCAACGCCGCCGCCCTGGCCCGGCTCGGCATCCAGGCCACCGAGCTCGATTGGTGGCAGGAGACCGCCACTTGTGGCCTGCGGGTGACGGCGACGCCGGCACGCCACTTCTCCGCGCGCACGCCGTTCGACCGCAACCGCACGCTCTGGGCCGGCTTCATGCTGACCGGGCAAGGCGGCCAGGTGTTGTTCGCCGGCGATTCCGGCGCCGGGCCGCATTGGCGGGCGATCCGCGAGCGGCTCGGCGCGCCGGACGTGGCCTTGCTGCCGATCGGCGCCTACGAGCCGCGCTGGTTCATGGCGCCGGTGCACATGGACCCGCCAGAGGCGGTGCGGGCGCATCTCGACCTGGCGGCGCGCCGCTCCGTGGGGATGCATTTCGGCACTTTCCAGTTGACCGACGAGGCGATCGACGCGCCGTTGCTGGCGCTGGAGGCGGCGCGCCGGGCGGCCGGGCTGGACGGGGACAGCTTCACGACGCACGGCTTCGGCGAGAGCCGCGGCTACCGGCTCGGTCGCGCAACCATGTGACCTGCGGAAGGAACCAGTCGCGCATCGGCACGTTCAACAAACGATTCAACATGCTCGGGAACGTCGAATGAAGCTCTTTCTGGCTGGACTGATGGTGGCGGGCTTAGTCGGTTGCGGGGAAATCCACGGCAAGACCGGCGGGGGTCCGTCCGAGATTTCGGCGGAACGGGGCGGCGGCCTGGGGCCGGCCGGCGAAGGCAGCGCGGGCAACGCGCACAACCTCGGCACCAATTCCAAGACGCTGGACCCGGCCCATTGACGAACTGACCTAACCCGCCGGCCGGACGCTCAAGCGGCCACGCAGGTCGGCGGCGCGCCACGGCAGTTCGGCCACGAACGCGCACGCGCCGCCGGCCAGTCCGGCCCGGTCCAGGTCGGGCCGCCACAAATTCGCGGTGGCCTGGCCGCACGGCATCCCGTCGTGCAGGATCTCCACCCGTACGGGCGTCTCCGGTGCCCGCGTGTCGAGAGCCCAGCCTTCGACGCGCAGGGTTTCTCCCAGCATCGCGGCCCGTTCCAGGTTCCCCCGCAGCGTGACGGCGGCTGGGCCGCGCGGCGGTGTCCGCAGGCCGAGGCGACGGCGCAGCGCCACGATCGCCGGACCGCTTTCGATCCGTCTGAAGCACGGGGCGGATGCGGCCGGGTTCGACGTCTCGGGCGCGTCGAACAGCAGCCGGCTGTCGGCGCTGTCCGGCAAGTAGGTCTCGGCCAGCACGCCTTCGGCCAGCACGACGTCGTGGCTGTCCAGTTCGACGTGCAGGTAGGTGACACCCGAATCCGGCGGGCAGCGGGTTACGCCCACCCCGTCGACCAAGGCCACGGCGGGCACCAGGGTCGGGCCGTGCGCGGTCGGCAACAGGACCGCGTGCCGGGGCGACAGCCGCAGCGTCCGGGTGGGCGCCGGTACCCCGGCGACCGTGCCCAACGCACCCGCGGCGATCCGCACCGGGCGCAGTTGCGGGTCCGCCCGCAGCGCCTCCGCGCCATGCCGGGCGCGGCCCACCCAGCGCACCCGCCGGCAAGCGCCGCTGCCGGTCAACACCCTGTCGCCGACCCGGATCGCCTCGACCGGCATGGCGCCGCCGGGGGTCAGGAGCCTGGGGCCGGCGACGAAGCAGGGCACCATGGCGACCCTGCTGCCGCCGCTGCCGTCATCGGCGATGGCGAACGACACCGCCGCCGGATCGACCCCCGCCGCCACCGCGACCGGGATGCGACCCCCGCCGCCGAGGTCGCGCCCGCCGCTGCCGCCGTCGGCCCGGCCGGGCGGCGGGCCTGGCGCCGGGGGGCCGGGGGCGGGCG
>CAXTVL010000119.1:3224-7675 GCA_964247515.1 uncultured Acetobacteraceae bacterium
TGCCGCCTGGGTCACGGTGCCGGCCGCGAAATCCAGCGCGTCGCCAGGCTGCATCGCGGCGATCGTGGCGGCAAAGCCCGATATCGGCGCGAACAGCTCCAGCGTGCCTGACCCGGACGCCGGCGCGAACGAGACGCTCACCGACGCATCGATCCCCCGCGCCGCGAACAGCGTGGCGCCGGCGCCGATCAATACCTGTCCCGCCCCGGCGATCGCGCCGAAACTGGTGAGCGTGCCGCCCGCGGCCAGCAGCACGCCGTCGTCCTGGACCGGGCCACGCAGCGTCCCGAAGCCGGACAGCGTGCCGCCGCCCGTCACCGCCAGCGTCCCCCGCATGGGCGGCCCGCCGCCGACCACGACGCTCGCCGCCGCGTCGACCGTGAGCGTGGCCCCGGCCAGCACCAGGCTGGCGCCTTCCAACGTGCCGCCATCGACGACGTCGAGGATGCCGCCCGACAGCGTGGCAAGGCCCGTGACGGCGACGTTGCCGCCCGCGACTTGCCACACGCCGGCCCGCAGCGTCGCGGTTCGCGCCGTGCCGGCCGCGCCGGCGGCGATGTCCAGCACGTCGCCCGCGACGACCAGGCTGCCCAACGCGAAGCTGCCGGCCAGGGCCACATCGCCGCTCACGGTCAATGACGCCGCGGCCGCCGCCCCGGCCACGGGCAGCAGCGCGTCGGACGGCCCGGCGATTTGCACCGCATCCCCGGCACCCGGCGCCGTCGCCGTGCCCCAGTTCGCCGGGTCGCTCCACAGTCCGCCGCCGACGTTGCGCCATTGGTAGCTGCCGCCCTGGGTTCCGGGCGCCACCGTGGCGGTCGGCGGCGCCATCGCCGGGCCGGCCAGGATCAGCGAACCGTCATTGCCGTCCGGCACCGCCACCACCAGGCCAGGCCCCGAGGACTCGGCCAGTTCCAGCGTGCCCGCCACGGCGCCGTCGTCGAGCAGCGTGAGAGTGGTGCCGCCGTCGGCGGCGGCGGACAGCGCCGTGGCGGTGATCGCGGCCGACGTGATGTCGAGCACGTTGGCGCGGCCCAGGCCGGAGATGATCCCGGAGAAGCTGGGCAGGTAGAACGACACCAATTCCAGCGTGTCGTGCGCAGCCAGGTCGAGCGCCACGCCGGCGCCGACCGGCCCGGCGGCCAACAGCGTCGCCTGGTCCCCGAGCGTCACGGTTCCGGTCCCGGCATCCGGCCCGGTGATGGCGCCCAACACCGACAGCCTGGTCTGGCCGGCCACGTTCAACGTGCCGCCCGCCTCCAGCGTGACGTTCGCCAGCGTGCCGGACTGCGTGACCGTGGTGCCCGCGGGGACGGTGGTGTCGAGGGCGGGCATCTCGGCGGCGCGGCGCGGCATCGGGCGAGCCTAGGCCGCGAACATGAACAAGGGGCAAACGGGTCGCCCCGCTCGCCCCTCGTCCGTGCGGCGGTCTCCCGCGCGGCGGTTACGCCTTGGCGCTGCTCTTGGCGGCGCTGCTCTTGCCGTGCGCGGCGGTGGAGTGGCCGTGCGCCGCGCTCGACGCCTCGTGCGCCGCCTTGCTGTGCTTCTCGGCTTCGGCGTGGTCGGACTTGCCGTGGTGCTCGGCGGCGGCGCGGTGCGACTTGGCCGCCTTCTCGTGGTGCTCGGCGGCGTCGGCGTGTGCCTTTTGCGGCATTTCTGTCTCCCTTGGATGTGAGTCGCGATATGACCCGCGATGTGACCCGCCTGGGCCGGAACGCCGGCCAGGCGGCGACGGAACGCACCAGGTTCGGGACCGTTCCGATGCGCCGTCGGGAACCTTGCCCGGCCCCGGCGCGTCATGGCGGTCACAACCGCAGCAGCGCCAGGAGCATCACCATGGACGAGGACCGCATCACCGGGACCGCCAAAGACCTCAAGGGACAGGTCAAGGAAGGCATCGGCAACGTCACCGGAGACACCAAGACCCAGGCCGAGGGCATGGCCGACCAAGCCACCGGCACCGCGCAGCGGGCGCTGGGCCAGGCGCGCGACTCGCTGCGCGACGCGGCGGACGTGGTGTCCGACCAGGCCTCGTCGATCGGCGAATACCTCGACGAGACCATCCACGAGCGGCCGATGACGGCCCTGCTCGCGGCCGGCGCCATCGGCTACGTGCTGGGCCTGCTGATCCACCGCCGCTGAACGGCGGCGCGTTCTGACTGGCCGCGCCTAGAGCGCGGCCAGCACCGCTTCGGCGCGGCTCACGTCGAAATCGCCCGGCTGCTCCACGGCCAGGTGGGTGACGCGCCCGTCCTGCGCCACCATGGCGAAGCGCTGGCTGCGCATTCCCAACCCGCGCCCCACCAAATCGAGTTCCAGGCCCAGCGCCCGGGTGAAGCTGCCGGAGCCGTCGGCCAGCATGACAACGCTTTCACCGACCGCCTGTTCGCGCGCCCAGGCCGCCATGACGAACGGGTCGTTGACCGCCATGCAGACGATGGTGTCGACGCCCTTGTCGTGGAACGCCTGGGCGTGCTGCACGAAGCCCGGCAGGTGCTTGGCGCTGCAGGTCGGCGTGAAGGCGCCCGGGGTCGCGAACAGCGCCACCCGCTTGCCCCGGAACAGATCGTCGGTCGAGACCTCTTTCGGCCCATCGGCGGTCGCCGTCATCAGCTTCATCGATGGCAGGGTGTCGCCGACCTTGATCGTGCTCATTCGTGTGCTCGCCCGAGTGGTTGCCGCTACCTAGCGAACGGCGGTCACGGAGTCCCACCACGAAGCGTCAAGACCGGTCAAGGCCCGCTTGCATCGGCCTCGCGGCGCGCCACAATGATTCCCATGCAGCCCAACGCCTCGCCGTTCGTGGGCCACCTGCTGGTGGCCATGCCGCAGTTGCAGGACGGGCCGTTCGCCCGCAGCGTCATCTATGTCTGCGCGCACAACGAGGACGGCGCCATGGGCATCGTGGTCAACAACCCGTTGCGCGAACCGAGCTTCCCCGACCTGCTGCGCCAGCTTGGCGTCGACCCGACGCCGCCGGCGCGCGAGGTCCGGCTGTGCTCCGGCGGCCCGGTCGAGCACGCCCGCGGCTTCGTGCTGCACACCAGCGACTGGACCGCCGACGGCAGCCTGCGGGTCGACGACCGGCTGGCGCTGACCGCCAGCGTCGACATCCTGCGCGCCATCGCCGAGGGCGGCGGCCCGCGCCAGGGCATCCTGGCGTTGGGCTATTCCGGCTGGGGGCCGGGCCAGCTCGACGCCGAGATCGAGCGCAACGCCTGGCTGTCGGTGCCGGTGGCCGATCTCGCGCTGATCTTCGACGACGACGCGGCGGGCAAGTGGCGGCGGGCATTGGCGCAACTGCGGATCGACCCGTCGCTGCTGTCCGACGCCGTCGGACACGCCTGAACGCTACCAGCGGAACGAAGCGAGGCTCGCGACCGGGAACAGGCCGGCGGCCTCGGCCTCGGCCGCCGCGCGCTCCGGGCTGTCGTGCGCGTGGATGCCTCCCAGCACCCAGCAGGACGCGATCCCGGCGCGTTGCGCGCCGGCGATGTCGGTGCGCAGCGCGTCGCCCACCGCCAACACGTCTCGCGGCGGCAGGCCGAGCCGCTCCAGCACCGGGGCATAGACCTCGGTATACGGCTTGCCGATCCAGCGCACCGCGCCGCCGCGCGCCTCGTACCACAGCGCCAGCGCGCCGGCGCAGATCAGCCGCTGGCCGCCCCGGATCACCTCCAGATCGGGGTTGGCGCAGATCATCGGCAGCCGAGCGGCCAGGCAGGCGGCGAGCTCGGCCTCGTACTCGCCGAGGTCGGTCGGGCTGCGGGCGTCGTCGGGGCCGGTGTTGAGCACCAGGTCGGCGGCGTCCGGCGTCATTGCCCGTGTCACCGGGCGGCCGTCCAACACGCCGCGGTCGCGCTCGGGGCCGAGATGGTAGACACGCGCACCCTCGTGTCCGGCCAGCGCCCGCCAGGCGACCTCGCCCGAGGTGACGATGCCGCTGTAGAGGTGGTCGCCGACGCCCAGGGAGCGCAGCCCCGAGGCCGCGGCCTCGGCCCGGCGCGGCGCGTTGGACAGCAACACGACCGGCATACCCGCCGCGCGCAGCCGCTCCAGGCACTCGACGGCGCCTTCGTACGGCGTCACCCCGTCATGCACCACGCCCCACAGGTCGACGATGAAGCCGCGATAGCGGCCGGCGATGGCGGCGAAGCCGGGCAGGTGTTCGATGCTCACAGCCCGGCCCCGACGCAAGCGGCGACGTCGGCATGGCCGTGCGCGTCGAGGGCGGCCAGCAACTCGCGCCGCAACCGCGGCAGCAGCGCCGGGCCGTGCAGGGCGAAGGCGGTGTAGAGCTGCACGAAGCTGGCCCCGGCGCGCAGCTTGGCCAGCACGTCGGCGCCGCTGGCGATGCCGCCCACGCCCACCAGCAACAACCGGCCGCGCGCGATTCGCGCCACCTGCGCCAGCATCGCGGTCGAGGCGGCCAGCAGCGGCGCCCCGGACAG
>CAXTVL010000120.1:0-3854 GCA_964247515.1 uncultured Acetobacteraceae bacterium
CACCACCGCGACGGCGCGGCCACCGAGCAATCGCGCCCGCTCCTCGACGCTGCCGTCCGACGCCTGCACCAACAGCACCGCCCGTCCGGCCTGCAGCCACTCGCGCGCCTTGGCGAAGCCACCGACCGCCTGCCCCGCCCTGCGGGCCAAGCCGAGATGGTCGGCGATCCGCCGTTCGAGCGCCGCGACCAAGCCGGTCAGGAGATCGGGAGGGACTGTCACCTGGCCACGCGTCGCCCGAGCAAAGGCGCCTTTGGTGCAGGCGGTATTTACCACATCGCGACGCGCACTCAACCAGATTCCCCGTCCGGGCAGCCGTGCGGCGAGGTCGGGCACCACGCTTCGGTCGGGCCCGAGCACGAAGCGCAGCATCTGTGTCTTGTCCAACCGCTCGCGGGTGACGATGCAGCGCCTGAGCGGTCCGCGCTCCGCCGCGTCACCCTCATCGATGTCGAGTGCCGCGTCAGACGTGGCCTTCCTCCTCCGCGACCGCGACACCTTCCTCGCCGAACCAGTGCGCGCGGGCGGCCATGATGATCTCGTTGGCGGTGTCCTCGTTCATGCTGCTCTCGCCCACGATCTCGACCAACTCGTCGGAGGCGAGGTCGGCCAGGTCGTCGAGCGTCTTGACCCCGCGCTCGCCTAGCTGCACCAGCATTGTCGCCGTCAGCAACTCCTGCGCCGCCACGTCGTCGCTCACCCCCAACGCGATGCGCTTGTCGTTCAACTCGTGGTCGCGCTTGGCCAGCGCCTGCTCGGCGCGACGGATCAGCTCCTCGGCCACGCTGTCGTCGAAGCCCTCGATCGAGGCCAGCTCGTCTGGCGGCACGTAGGCCAGCTCCTCGACGGTGTTGAAGCCCTCCGTCACCAGCAGGCCGGCGATCACGTCGTCGACGTCGAGCGCGTCCACGAACAGCCCGGTGCGGCGGCGGTACTCCTCCTGCCGGCGCTCGCTCTCCTCGGCCTCGGTCAGGATGTCGATGTCCCAGCGGGTGAGCTGGCTGCCAAGCCGCACGTTCTGGCCGCGCCGGCCGATCGCCAGCGAGAGTTGCTCGTCCGGCACCACCACCTCGACCCGCCCGGCCTCCTCGTCCATCACCACCTTGGTCACCTCGGCCGGCGCCAGGGCGTTGACCACGAAGGTCGCCGCCTGCGGGCTCCAGGGGATGATGTCGATCTTCTCGCCCTGCAACTCCTGCACCACCGCCTGCACCCGCGAGCCGCGCATCCCCACGCAGGCGCCCACCGGGTCGATCGAGGAGTCGCGGCTGATCACCGCCATCTTGGCGCGGCTGCCGGGGTCGCGCGCCACCGCCTTGATCTCGATGATGCCGTCGTAGATCTCCGGCACCTCCTGCGCGAACAGCTTGGCCAGGAAGCCCGGATGGGTGCGCGAGAGGAACACCTGCGGCCCGCGCAGCTCGTCGCGCACGTCGTAGATGTAGGCGCGCACGCGGTCGCCGTTGCGGAAGCTCTCGCGCGGGATCAGCTCGTCGCGGCGCAGCAGCGCCTCGGTGCGGCCCACCTCGACCATCAGGTTGCCGTACTCGGTGCGCTTGACGATGCCGTTGATGACCTCGCCCACGCGGTCCTTGAACTCGTCGAACTGGCGCTTGCGCTCGTATTCGCGCACCCGCTGCACGATCACCTGCTTGGCGGTCTGCGCGGCGATGCGGCCGAAATCGATCGGCGGGAGCGGGTCGATCAGGTGCTCGCCCACCTTGATCTCGGGCTTGAACTTGCGCGCGATGGCGATCGGGATCTGGGTCTCCTCGTTCTCCATCACCTCGACCGCCTCGGTCCAGCGCGACAGCCGCACGTCGCCGGTCTTGCGGTCGATGAAGGCGCGGATGTCCTTCTCGGCGCCGTACTTGGCCCGCCCGGCCTTCTGGATCGCCTGCTCCATCGCCTCGATCACCTCCTCGCGGTCGATCGACTTCTCGCGCGCCACGGCGTCGGCGACCAGCAGCAGTTCGGGACGGGCGATCGAGGTTTCCATGGTCGAGCCTCTCAGTGAGCCGGGTCTGGTTGCGGGTTGGTGGCGGCGATCAGGGCGTCGGTCAGCAACAGCTTGGCGCGGCGGATGTCGGCCAGCCTGCAGGCGATCTCGGCGCCGTCGTCGAGCCGCAGCCGGGCGTGGTCGGCGTCCGCGCCCAGCACGACGCCGGTGACGCGGCGGCGGCCGTCGACCGGCACCTCCATCTCGACCCGCGCCTGGTGGCCGGCGAAGCGGTTCCAGTCGCGCCTGCGGGTCAGCGGCCGGTCGATGCCGGCGGAGCTCACCTCCAGCACCCACTCGCCCTGCATCGGGTCGGCGACGTCGATCACGGCGCCGATGGCGTGGCTGATCGCCTCGCAATCCTCGACCCCGATCAGCGCCCCATCGGCGCGGTCGGCCATGATCTGCACCGTCGGCCGCTCGCGTCCGAGCACGGCGACGCGCACGAGGCTGTAGCCCATGCCGTCCAGCGACGGCGCGATGATGTCGGCGAGGCGGCCTTCGAGGCCGGTGTGGCGGGGCTGGTCGTCGTCCAATGCCGAAAAGGCGGCCCGCAAGGGCCACCCCCCAAAAGCGTCAGGAGATATAGATGAGTTTGTTAGATAGCGAACCGGCTCCGGCGGCGCAAGGCGTGACGGTGCCGGCGCGAGGTGACACACTCCGCCGATGCCCGCCTGGTTCGACGACTTCCTGTTCACCTATCAGACGCTGGTGAACGCCGTCGGCATCAACGCGCTGCTCGGGCTGTCGATGTACGTGGTGCTGGCGGTGGGGCAGCTCTCGCTCGGGCAGGCGGCGTTCATGGGGCTGGGCGCCTACTCCTCGGCGCTGATGACGATGAAGCTCGCACTGCCGTTCTGGCTGGTGCTGCCGGCCGCCTGCCTGGCCCCGGTCGGCTTCGCGCTGCTGGTGGGCGGTCCGACGCTGCGGCTGTCCGGCGTCTACCTCGCCATCGCCACCATCGGGCTGGGCGAGGTGCTGCGCGCGGTCTGGCTCAACCTCGACCTCGTGGGCGGCGCCATGGGCCTGTCCGGCATCCCCGAGCGCGCCGGCACCGGCCTGGTCTACGCCGTGCTGGGGGTGGCGCTCGCTGGCCTGCGCCTGCTCGGGCGCAGCAGCGTGGGGCGCGCCATGGAGGCGATGCGCGAGGACGAGACCGCCGCCAGCGTCATGGGCGTCGACGTCGGCCGCTACAAGCTGGCGGCCCTGGTCGCCTCCGCGGTGCTGGCCGGGCTGGCCGGGGCGCTCGACGCCCACAGCACCGACTTCATCGGCCCCAACCAGTACGGGTTCGAGCCGGCGGTGACGATCCTGTCGTACGCGCTGCTGGGCGGCATCTCGACCCCGTTCGGGCCGGTGCTGGGCGCCGTCGTGCTGACCTTGCTGCCCGAGCTGCTGGAGGGCATTCCCGGCGTGCGCCTGGTGCTGAACGGCCTCATCATCGTGGCCAGCGTGCTGTTCCTGCCGCGCGGCCTGCTGTTCCTGCGGATGCGGCGGGCGTGAACCAGGCGGGGGCGAGCCTGCTGTCGCTGCGCGGGCTGACGCGGCGCTACGCCGGGCTGGTCGCGGTGGACGCGGTCGACCTCGATATCGCGCAGGGCGGCGTGCACGCGCTGATCGGGCCGAACGGCGCCGGCAAGACCACGCTGTTCAACCTGGTGTCCGGCCTGACCCGGCCCAGCGCCGGGCGCATCCTGCTGGGCGGCCAGGACATCACCGCGTTGGCGCCCAACCGCCGCGCCCGCGCCGGCATCGCGCGCACGTTCCAGAACATCCGCCTGTTCGGCGACATGAGCGTGGCCGAGAACGCCATGACCGGACTGCACGTCCGCGCCCGCGCCGGGCTCGCCGAGAT
>CAXTVL010000120.1:3864-7602 GCA_964247515.1 uncultured Acetobacteraceae bacterium
GCGCGAGGAGGCGGCGGCGCACGAGGCGACCGACGCGGCGCTCGCCCTGGTCGGGCTGTCGGAGCAGGCGCGGCGCCCGGCGGCGTCGCTGCCGTATGGCGACCAGCGCCGGCTGGAGATCGCCCGCGCCATCGTGGCCCGGCCCCGCCTGCTGCTGCTCGACGAGCCGGCGGCCGGCATGAACCCGGTCGAGACCCGTGCGCTCTCCGAACTGGTGCGCCGCATCGCCGGCCAGGGCACCACCGTGCTGCTGGTCGAGCACGACATGGGCTTCGTCATGGGCCTCGCCGATACCGTCACGGTGCTGAGCTTCGGCCGCCGGCTGTTCCACGGCGCGCCCAAGGCGGCGCGCTGCGACCGCAAGGTCATCGAGGCCTATCTCGGGCACAAGCTGGCGGCGCGGCTCGCGTGACGCTGCTCGCGGTGCGCGGCCTCGCCGTCCGCTACGGCCGCACCGAGGCGGTCCACGGCATCGACCTCGACGTCGCCGCCGGGCAGGTCGTGTGCCTGATCGGCGCCAACGGCGCCGGCAAGACCAGCACGCTGCGCGCGCTGTCCGGCCTGCTGCGCCCGGCCGCCGGGCAGGTGCGGTTCGACGGCACCGACGTCGCGGGCTGGCCCGCGCACCGGCTGGCGGCGGCGGGGATGGCGCACGTGCCGGAAGGCCGGCAGGTGTTCGCCTCGCTCACCGTGGCCGAGAACCTGGCGCTGGGCGGCTGGACCGCGCCCGCCAGCATCGCCGGCCGCCGCGCCGAGGTGCTGGACCGGTTCCCCCGCCTGCGCGAGCGGCTGGGGCAGGTCGCGGGCCTGCTCTCCGGCGGCGAGCAGCAGATGCTGGCGATCGGCCGGGCGCTGATGGCCGCCCCCCGGCTGCTGCTGCTCGACGAGCCGAGCATGGGCCTGGCGCCGTTGGTCGAGGACGAGATCTTCGCCATCGTGGCGACGCTGGCCGCCGCCGGCACCACGGTGCTGCTGGTCGAGCAGAACGCCTCGGCGGCGCTCGACATCAGCGACGTGGCCTACGTGCTGGAAGGCGGCCGCGTCGCGCTGCACGGCCCGGCGGCCGAGGTCGCGCACGACCCCGCAGTGATGGCGGCGTATCTGGGCGGCTGACGATTTTCTTGCCCGCTCGCCCGTTGTCGTCCGGGTGCTGGAAAGGCGGGCGCATGGTCTGGGCGGTCATCTTCGATGGCGACGGGACACCGGTGGACTCGGTCGACCTGCACGCGCGCCTGGCTGGATGCGTCGCGAACTACGACGGCCCGGAGCACCTGCTGCGGGACTATGACCGGTCGGTGCCGGCCTAGTCCGCGGCGCAGGCCACCCGCGCCGCCGGGTTCGCGTATTCGGCCACGGCCGAGCCGAACGCCTCGAAGATGCGCCGCGACACCGGGTCGGTGGCGAAATCGTATTCCGGGTGCCATTGCACGCCGACCGCGAACCCGCGTGCCGAGGCGACCCGGATCGCCTCGATGGTGCCGTCGGGCGCCGTGCCCTCGACCACCAGCCCGGCGCCGAGCCGGTCGATGCCCTGGTTGTGCAGCGAGTTGACCGCGATCCCGCGCGCGCCCGCGATGCGGTGCAGCCAGCTTGCGGGCAGCACCGCGACCGCGTGCGCCTTGCCGGTCCGCACCAGCGCGTTGGCCTGCATCGGCGTCGAGTGGTCGAGGCGGCCGGGCAGGTCCTGCAGCCGCTGGTGCAGCGTGCCGCCGAACGCCACGTTCATCTCCTGCAAACCGCGGCAGATCGCCAGCACCGGCACCCCCGCAGCCACCGCGGCGCGGATCAGCGGCAGCGTCACCGCGTCGCGCGCCGCGTCCTCCGGCGTGCCCTCGGCGTGGCACGGGCCGCCATACAGGCTGGGCTGCACGTTGGAGCGGCTGCCGGTCAGGATCAGGCCGTCGAGCCGCGCCACCAGCGAGGCCGCCTCGCAGGCCTGCCCGTTGGCCGGCAACAGCACCGAGACCGCGCCGACCACCTGGTCGGTCGCCTGCACGTAGGTGTCGGAGGCGCCGTGGTTCGGGGTGGAGAAGGTCCCGAACAGCTTCGTGCAGCAGGTGATGCCAACCAGCGGTTTCATGCGTCCGACACAATGCCGCATCGGCAGGCGGAAAAGGAAGCGCAATCTGCTGCACTGCAACAGATCGCCCCTGACTTTTCCGCGTCACTGTTCGCCCCGGCGCGGAGGCGATAGCGTCGCGCCATGGATGTCCCGATCGCCACCCACGACCTGTTCGTCACGCTGGCGGACGGCACACGGCTGTTCGCCCGCGTCTGGCGCCCGCGCGACCCGGCGCCGGTGCCGGCGATCCTGGAATACCTGCCCTACCGCCTGGGCGACGGCACCGCCGCGCGCGACGCGCTGACCCACCCGTACGTCGCGGCGCGCGGCTACGCGTGCGTGCGCGTCGACATGCGCGGCAGCGGCAACTCCGACGGGCTGCTGCTCGACGAGTATCTGCAACAGGAGCAGGACGACGCGCTGGAGGTGATCGCCTGGATCGCCGGCCAGCCCTGGTGCAGCGGCGCCGTCGGCATGATCGGCATCAGTTGGGGCGGCTTCAACGGGCTGCAGGTGGCCGCCCGTCGCCCGCCGGCGCTGCGCGCGGTGATCTCGCTGTGCAGCACCGACGACCGCTACGCCGACGACGTGCACTACATGGGCGGGGCGCTGCTGACCGACAACCTGCGCTGGGCCAGCACCATGTTCGCCTACCAGTCGCGTCCGCCCGACCCGGCCGTGGTCGGCGAGCGCTGGCTGCCGATGTGGCGCGAGCGGCTGGAGGCCGAGCCGCTGCTGCTGGCCGCCTGGCTGCGACACCAGACGCGCGACGCCTACTGGCGGCACGGCTCGGTGTGCGAGGACCCGGCGGCGATCGAGGCCGCGTGCCTGCTGGTCGGTGGCTGGGCCGACGCCTACAGCAACGCGGTGCCGCGGATGCTGGAGCGCCTGACTTGCCCGCGGCGCGGCATCGTCGGCCCATGGGCGCACAAATACCCGCATTTCGGCCGCCCCGGCCCGGCCTACGGCTTCCTGCGGGACGCCGTCGCCTGGTGGGACCGCTGGCTGAAGGGCGTCGACAACGACGCCATGGCCGGCCCGATGCTGCGCTGGTACCAGGAGGATTGGGTGCCGCCCGCGACCGACTACGACACTCGGCCCGGACGCTGGCTGGCGGAGCCGTCCTGGCCCAGCCCCCACGTGCAGCCGATGGCCTGGCAGCTCGGCCGCAACACCCTGTCGCCCGACGCCGGCGACGCCTCCGGTCTGTTGGTCGACTCGCCGCAGGACACCGGCGAGGATTCCGGCGTGTGGTGCGCCTACGGCAGCGGCGGCGAGCAGCCCGGCGACCAGCGCCGCGACGACGGGCACTCGGTCACGTTCGACGGCCTGCCGCTCACCACCCCGCTCGGCCTCGCCGGGGCGCCGGTGCTGGAGGCCACCGTCACCGCCGACCGGGCGGACGCGCTGCTGGTGGCGCGGCTGTGCAGCGTGGCGCCGGACGGGGCCAGCCTGCGGGTCAGCTACGGCGTGCTCAACCTCACCCACCGCGACGGCCACGCCGAGCCGCGGCCGCTGCCGGTGGGCGTCCCGGTCAGCGTGCGGCTCCAGCTCAACGATTGCGCGCATCTGTTCCCGGCCGGCCACCGGGTGCGGCTCGCGTTGTCCACCGCGTACTGGCCGCTGGTCTGGCCCTCGCCGCGCCGCGCGTCGCTGCGGTTGGGCCCGTGTCGGCT
>CAXTVL010000121.1:0-1227 GCA_964247515.1 uncultured Acetobacteraceae bacterium
GTTCGGCCAGGCCGGCACCACCAACGCGCTGCGCGTCGCCGTCGCCAAGTAACCCGCCCGGACGGCCTACGCGGCCTCGCGCCGCTCCGCCCGGAGGCGCGCGGCCCGCGCCATGACGGTCACGAAGCCGTCCGCGTCCACGGTGCAGACGTCGCCGGTGTCGTGCCAGCCGCCGTCGGCCACCGGCTCGACCTGGCCCGGCGCCGTGGCGCGCATGTAGCCCAGCATGACGTTGGGCCCGCGCACCAGGAGGCGGCCGCCCTCGGCGACACCCTCGACCGGCGCCAGGCGCCACTCCACGCCCGGCAGCAGCCTCCCCGCCGTGCCCGGCCGGCAGTGCATCGGCGTGTTGAGCGCCAGCACCGGCGCGGTCTCGGCGGCACCGTAGCCCTCCAGCACCCGCACACCGAACCGCTCGGCATACAGCAGCCGGGTCGCCGCGCGCGTCGGCTCGCCGCCGGAGAACAAGTAGCGCATGGCGCGGAAATCGTAGGCGTGGGCGGCGCGCGCCCAGCCGGCCAGGAAGGTGTCGGTGGCGAAGGCGATGGTGCTGTCGGTGTCGTAGATCAGTTCCGGCACCACCCGGTAGTGCAGCGGCGATGGGTAGAGGAACGTCCGCACCCCGGACAGCAGCGGCAGCAGGGTGCCGCCGGTGAGGCCGAACGAGTGGAACATCGGCATCGCGTTGAACACCCGGTCGGACGGGTTGAAGTCGACCACCGCCGCCACCTGCGCGATGTTGGCCAGCAGGTTGCGGTGGCTGAGCGCGACACCCTTGGGGGCACCTTCCGAGCCGCTGGTGAACAGCACGCAGGCGGGGGCGTCCGCGCCCACGCCGGCGCCGGGCAGCCGGCCGGTGCCGCGGGCATCCAGCCATCCGCGCAGCTTGGCGCGGCGGCCGATGCCGGCATGGACCTCCTCCAGCCAGACAAAGCGCACCCGCCGCTCCATCCGCGCCACCGTCGGGCCGAGCTTGGCACGGGCCACGAACGCCCGCGAGGACAGCACGCAGCCAACGCCGGACGCGGCGCAGGCGTCCAGCATGGCGCGGGCGCCGCCGGTGAAGTTGAGCATCGCCGGCACCCGGCCCCACGCCTGCAGCGCCATGAACGTGACCAGAGTGGCGTGGGCGTTGGGCAGCATGATCCCGAGCGCGCCGCCCGCAGGCGCCAGTTCGGCGAGACGGCGGCCCAAGGTCGCGGCCTCCAGCACCAGCCGGCCGTAGCC